>JAPUME010000001.1 GCA_027294185.1 Acidobacteriota bacterium
CCGAATCGTCAACTCGGCAACCGGGCCTCGCCCTGCCCTCCATCCCGAATGATCTCGGCATCTAAACCGCCGGATAAATCGGCGACCGAGGACCCCCTTGCACCTGCAACAAACACATTCATGGTAGCGCAAACCTGCGCAACCGCTCTGTTGCCTGGGCGACCACTAACCAACCAAAGGAACAAACCAACCGTTATTAGCAGTAATCGTAGTCCACCCCGAAGGACAAGTCAACGCAAGCCTTACGAAAACATCTGTTTCTGGAAAGATTGTCCTGGCCGGGCGCGCCTATGGTTTCTCAGTCGTTTACGGGCGGTGCTCTGGGACCTGTCAGGAAGGGTCTTGGGAAAGGCTCTGAACGGCTCGTTGGGCATTCCCAATGTCATGATGCGCCAGCCGCGAAAAGACTCCTCCCACTCTTGGGGGCGCCAATCCGTTACGACGCAAAGCATTCCTCCCGCCCTTTCCTTAGGAAAGAATAGGGTACCCGCCAGGAACAAACGGCCTTGATTTCCCCGCCCCGAAGGGGGAGAATTTCTGTAGCGCCTCTCTCACGTTCAAGCGCCTTCGCTTAGAGCCCCACCACCAACTCACCGAGGCAATGACTGATGATTGCGGCATCGGGAGACGGCTTCACTCCACCAGCGCTGAATCCCGGCCAATATCGTACAGACTCCCTTATTCCGCACCTTCGCGTCGCCTGGCCCAAGCGAACGGGGCGGGATGGCGGAAATGCCGCAGGAAGGTTGAGTGATTTATGGCTGCCGACAAAGAACATCGCTTCTGCCCGCGAGCTCGCCTGACCCAACCCTTGATGGCCGAATATCATCACGCCTATCGAATACCACTGCGTGACCTGAGCCTCACCGGCGCTTTCCTGGCCGAAGAACTGCCGTTCCATGCGGGGCAGGACGTTCACCTGACCGTCCGCCTGAATGACCGGGAAGCCATTGAGGTTGAGGCTGTGGTTCGGCGCAGGGTCCCTGGGAAGGGATCAGGGGTCGAGTTCGTCAGCATGAGCAGAACCGATTCTGCTCGTTTGCGCGAATACTTCGCCAGCGCACGCGCTTCTGAAAAGAGAGTCCAACCCTCTTCCGGCGCATGATCTTCACCTCCCGGCGAGACTCAGTAAGCCGGATGCCCCATGCCCGGCACGGCGAAGGTTGGGTTCAGAGCAGGGTCGACTCTACGTACCGTCTTGCACTTCCGAGATAACGCACACGTCCCTTCCGGGATGTATGCGCTCATGAAATGTGTCTATCGCATATATCGCTCATAGCGCGATGTATGTGCCAGCCGCGGCAATTCGGAACGCCTCTCCCCGCAACCCCTCTCTTCCTACCCCCTTCCCTCCTCTCGGGAAGAGTGAGAAGATAGCCTCGGTTGGTTTTCGAGGTCCCGTGCCAAGTCTCACCAAAAGAGCGTCGATTCTCCCGCTTGCCCTGGGGTTGGGGTGGGCCGTGGTGTGGGCGACCCTTCTGGGGCCCTCGAGGGCCCTGGGGGCGGAAAACTTCATCTTCTATTTCCCCTCCCGGCACGAGGCGCTGCCACTGCGTCAAATCGACCAAAGCGGCTACCTGCCCCTTGAGAAGACACTGCGCCTGTTCGGGAGACCCGTTAATAAACGCGAGAGACAAGGGCGGGTGAGCTGGCGGTTCAACCGGCGGCAACTGGAGGTTCGCGCCGGTCAAAAACGGGTGCGAGTCGGGCGCAAACGAGTCGATTTACCCTTCCCCGTGCGACATCTCGACGGGGAGTGGTGGGTACCCATCTCTTTTCTCACCGAGGTCCTGGGGGAGATCATCCCCGATGCCATGGAATACCATGCCGGCACCCGGCGTATTTTCATCGGCGAGGTTGAGCCGAACTCCTTCGAGTTGCGGTTCGACTCTCTCCCCGGCGGCGCACGCCTCACCCTGCAGTTCCTCCAGCAGACAAGTATCAGCGCCGCAGAAGAAGAGGGGAACTGGATTCTATACCTCGGCGGCCACCCTCTTCAGCCGCCCCAGCCGCGGTTCGAGTTTTCGAATCCCATCATCAAGAGCCTCGCCTTCGATGACCAGGACGGCAGACCCAAGCTGATCCTGACCCCCGGCCCTGATCAGATGACCCTGCGCCCCCTGCTGGCCGAAGGGGGAATGGTGCTGATCCTCGACGTGGCCCGATCCGATCCGGCGCGAACCGCCGAAGGGAGAACCCCGCGAGCGCCGGAATCCATCGCCCCCGCTCCGGCTGCGTCCGGCGGGCCGGTGGTTGGAGCGGATTCCCTTCCCGCCGTCGTACTTGACCCGGGCCACGGGGGAATCGACAGCGGAGCGCGGGGACAAAACGGCCTCAGCGAAAAGGACTGGACCTGGCGGTTCACCTACCAGGTGCGCCTGGCCCTGATTGCCACCGGCAAGTTCCGCGTCGTCATGACCAGAAACGGCGACCAGTTGAGGTCGCTCGACCAGCGCGCGATTACCGCCAACACGAACCGGGGAGCGGTCTTCGTCAGTTTTCACCTGGGTCATACCGGGGCCGGGCAGCGGACCGTGGCTCCCTACATCTACCAGCCGCCCTTCGGGACCACGACGGCGCGCTCCGCTGGGGCGCTCAGCTTCGTGCCCTGGGAGGAGGTCCAAAATTCCCATCTGCCGGAAAGTCTGCGGCTGGCACAGTACCTGCGGGATGAGCTTGCGGCCATCGAAGACATTGCGATACGCGAACCCGTTTCGGCCCCGGTACGCCTCCTGCGGAGCGTCGATTCTCCCGCGGCATTCATCGAGGTGGGCGATCTCAGCTCTCTCGAAGATTCGGGTGACCTCGAAGACCCTGAATTTATCCTTCAACTGGCGCAGGCCGTCGTAAGGGCCATCGAAAGGTTTAGTTACTAGAGGTTAGAGGACTGAAAATAGCCATGTCATTGGGCATGAAAATTCTGGGGTTGGGACTGATGGCTGTCGCCCTGGCGAGCGTCCTGTATCTACGGGCTCTGGTGCGACAATTGTCGGAGGTCCCCTACCTGCCCACTGCCGAGGCACGGGTTCAGTTGAAAGAATCCATCCTGGGATCCGCTCCGGGCGAGCCACAGACGATTTCCCTTTTTTTCCCAGTGCCCGGGGAGGGAATGCTGAGGCGAGAAGAGCGGACCCTTACGCTGGTCTCCGCCGCCCCGGACAGAGTCCGGCAAATCCTGATGGCCCTTCGTGAGGGCTCTCGAGAGGGTATGGAAGGAGCGATTCCAGCGGAAACCCAGATTCGCGCCGTGTACCTGGCTCCGGACGGCATTGTGTACGTGGACTTTGACCAGACCCTCGAGCGCGCTGTCTCCCCCGGAATTCGATCGGAAACATTGACGATTTATGCCATCGTGAATACTCTGGCAGTGAACCTCCCGTCGATTCAGCAGGTCAGGATTCTTTTGGAGGGACGGGAGGCGGAAACTCTGGCCGGCCATGCCGACCTGAGCCGCGCCTATACGCCGGATCCAAGCTGGGTGGAGCCGACCCTACCCAACCCGGACAGGTAGGGTTTCCGGCACAACATTCTTAGGAGGAAACATCGTTGCCCAATATGCCCACACGCATTTCGGGAATTCTTTATGAGGAGGGCAAGGTCGTGCGAAGCGGAAAACGTTCCACCGACCAGATGCGCCCCGTCGAGATTCATCCCCACTTTATCTCCTCTGCGGAGGGCTCTGCGCTGATCCGCATCGGCGAGACGCAGGTCATCTGCACGGCTTCTGTGGACGAAGGAGTGCCCGCATTTCTCAAAGGCCAGGGAAAGGGCTGGGTTACAAGCGAATACGGAATGATCCCCCGCGCCACCGATACCCGCACCCGTCGGGAGTCGTCCCGGGGACGCCAGGGGGGACGGACCCACGAGATCCAACGCCTCATCGGCCGTTCGCTGCGTGGCGTGACCGACCTTGAAAAGCTGGGCGAACGTACGGTCTGGATCGATTGTGACGTGATTCGCGCCGACGGCGGGACTCGCACCGCCTCGATCACCGGCGCTTTCGTAGCCCTGGGGCTGGCCTACAAGGCGATGAAAGAGAAGGGCGCCATCCGCCAAATCCCGCTTACAGACGCCGTGGCAGCCGTCAGCGTCGGACTGGTGGGTCCGGAAGTGATGCTCGACCTTGATTACGGCGAGGACTCGAACGCCGAGGTGGATATGAATGTCGTCATGACCGGGTCGGGAAAACTGGTGGAAGTGCAGGCCACCGCTGAAGGCCGCCCCTTCAGCCGTGAGGAGTTGGACCGGCTGGTCGAGATGGCGCAGAAAGGCATCCAGGAGCTGCTCCAGGCGCAAAACTCCATCCTGAACTTCTCCTTCCCAACCCATGGTTGATCCCGGCCCGGCCTCGCAGGTGAGCAAGGTCCTCAATCTCGCCTCAACCAATCCGGGGAAGCTCGGCGAATTCCGCCAGGCAGCCGTTGGGTGCGGATGGCAGGTCGAACCGGTCCCCGCAATGGACACCCTTCCCGCCTGCATCGAGGACGGGAAAACCTTTGAGGAGAACGCCCGCAAGAAGGCGGTCCACTACGCCCGCCACTGCCCGGGACTGGTCTTCGCCGACGATTCCGGATTGTGTGTGCCGTC
>JAPUME010000010.1 GCA_027294185.1 Acidobacteriota bacterium
TGATTCGCGCCGTCGTGCGCCGGGCGCTGCCGCTGGGCTATAAAGTTCTGGGCATCCAGAACGGCTGGTTGGGCCTGCTCGAAGGCAAGGTAGAGAGGCTCACCCTAAAATCCGTCTCCGGCATCCTGCACCGCGGCGGAACCATTCTGGGGACTTCGCGTACGAATCCTTTGAAAAAGGAAGAGGACAAGAAAAAGCTCCTGCAAAACATCAAGAAACTGAAGATCAACTATGTGATCGCCGTGGGTGGCGAAGACACCCTGGGGGTTGCTCGATTCCTGGTCAGCAAAGGGACCAAGGTCGTCGGAGTTCCGAAGACCATCGACAACGATGTCGGCGCCACCGACCAGACGTTCGGCTTCGATACGGCGGTATCGGTGGTAACTGAGGCCATCGACCGGCTGCACTCGACGGCCGAGTCCCACCAGAGGGTCATGGTCGTCGAAGTCATGGGCCGGCATACGGGTTGGATTGCCACCGTGGCGGGCCTTGCCGGTGGGGCCGATTTGATTCTGACCCCCGAGCATCCAATGACCATCCAGGATATCTGTAAAGTGCTGCGGAAACGACATGCCCGGGGCCGCGTGTTCTCCATCGTCGTGGTCGCCGAGGGATTCAAGCTATCCGAAGAAGGGCACTTCGTAACCAAGTCGCAGAAGCTCGACCAGTTTGGCCACGTCCAACTGGGCGGCATCGGGGAAGTCATTGCCAACATGATCGAGGACCATACGGGATTTGAAACCCGGGTCACCGTGCTGGGCCATGTCCAGCGCGGGGGCAGCCCTACGGCTTATGACCGCGTCCTGGGGACTCGCTACGGGGTGAAGGCCATCGAACTGGTGGAGGAGAGGAAATTCGGTCTGATGGTTAGCCTAAAGGGGACCAACATCTCCTCGGTGCCGCTGGGCCGGGCGATGCGGAAATTGAAGCTGGTGGACCCGGAACTGATCCGGACGGCAGAAATCTTCTACGGCTAACCACCTCATAACATTAAGTAACTAAGCGACTTAACATAAATTGATCAATCTCTGTCTCGTCCCCCTGCGCTTTGCTTCGAGGCCCGTAGGGGCCCGCCGCGGGTGACTTTTTGCCCCTTTTTCGAACCCACCTTGGCCCCACGGAGGTCGAGGGTGGGAAGATTTTTCGGTTGACACCCGGCGGTCCCGCCCATTAGATAGTACTGCCTTCCCAAGATAGTCCAAGGCATCCTTTGGTCGAAATCGGCGGAGCAGGTCTGTCTTTGCCCGCCGAGAGGGAGTGAAGGTCTGCTCCCGTCATAATCAGCGAGTGGAGAAACTGCCATGAAGATCGGTTTGCTCACAGCACTTTTCGCAAATCTTAGCCTGGATGAGGTGATCAAGAAGATTAAACCCCTGGGCATTCGGACCATCGAGCTGGGAACGGGAAACTATCCCGGTGCTTCGCACCTGAAGCTCGAATGGTACAACCAGGCCTCCAAGTTGAGAGACTTGAAGAACAAGTTGGAGGATCAGGGCATCACCATCAGCGCTCTTAGTTGCCATGGAAACCCAATACACCCGAACAAGAAGTTTGCCGACACCAATGCGGAGGTGAATCGAAGGACCATTCTCATGGCAGAGAAGCTGGGAGTGGACCGCGTCATCGATTTTTCCGGTTGCCCGGGAGACAGCGAACACTCGAAGCTGCCGAATTGGGTCACCTGCCCCTGGCCGCCGGACTACCTGGAAATCCTGAAGTGGCAATGGGACAAGAAAGTCATCCCGTATTGGAAAAAAAGGACGAAATTCGCCGCCGACCACGGCGTGCGTATCTGTCTCGAAATGCACCCGGGTTTTGTGGTCTATTCGCCGGAAACCATGCTCAAGCTGAGAAGCGCCTGCGGTTCGAACATCGGCGCCAATCTCGACCCCAGCCATCTGTTCTGGCAAGGGATTGATCCCTGCGCGGCGGCGCGAAAACTCGGCAAGGCCGTCTTCTACGTTCATGCCAAAGACACGCATGTGTATGAAGTGAACAGCCGGGTCAACGGCGTTCTGGACACCAAGCCCTATACCGACGAGATCAATCGCTCCTGGATTTTCCGCACCGTGGGCTTCGGCCACGGTTTCGATTTCTGGGCCGATTTCGTCTCCACGCTGCAGATGATCGGCTACGACGACGTTCTCAGCATCGAGCACGAAGACAGTCTGATGTCGGTTGATGAAGGGCTTTCCAAGGCCACCGCCCTGCTGAACCAGGTCGTGATCAAGGAAAAGCTGGGCGAGATGTGGTGGGCATAACCGCGAGACCCTGGTGTCACAGGCGATAATGTCGCAGGCGGCCCAGCCTGGTTCCGTTTTTCCCAATATTCAATGCGGGAGAGGAAAATGGCAGAAGTCAACATAGCCCTGATTGGTTACAAATTCATGGGGAAGGCGCACTCGAACGCCTTCCGGCAGGTGAGGCGGTTTTTCCCCGGAAAGCTGGTGCCCCGCCTGAAGGTGATTTGCGGGCGGGACCGCGCAGGGCTCAAAGCCGCCGCGCAGCAGTTCGGTTGGGAAGAAATAGAAACGGACTGGGAGAAGGTGGTGCGGCGAAAGGATATCGACATCGTCGACGTCTCGACACCGGGCCATCTCCACCACTCGATGGTGCTGGCCGCTGCCCGGGCGAAAAAGCACATCATTTGCGAGAAACCCCTGGGCAACACATTGAAGGAAGCCAGGGAAATGCTCGCCGCCGTCAAGCGGGCCGGCGTGCTTCACATGCTCATGTTCAATTATCGCCGTATTCCGGCGATCGCCTATGCCAGGAAGTTGATGAGGTCCGGGAAACTGGGGAAAATCTACCACTGGCACGGCGCTTATCTCCAGGATTGGATCATGGATCCCGAGTTTCCGCTGGTCTGGCGCCTCGATAAGAAATTCGCGGGCACCGGCGCGCTGGGTGATATTGGCGCCCACGCCATCGATTTCGCCCAGTACTTGAACGGCAACATTACCGAAGTTATAGGCCACTCGACCACCTTCATCAAGCGAAGGCCCGTCGCCACCAGACAGGGGCGCCTCAAGGCCAAAGGCGGACCTGAGAAGGGGAAAGTGACCGTCGATGATGACACCAATTTCCTGGCGCGCTTCCGCAACGGCAGCGTCGGCGTGTTTGAATCCTCCCGATTCTGCGGCGGGCGCAGGAACTACAACACCTTCCAGGTTTACGGCTCTAAAGGCAGTTTGGCCTTCAACCTCGAACGGCTCAACGAGCTGGAAATTTACAACTCTGAGGAACCCGCCGGCGAGCAGGGCTTTAAGACCGTCAGTGTGACAGAGGCCGTTCATCCCTACGTGGGCAACTGGTGGCCCCCAGGACACATCATCGGCTACGAGCATACCTTCGTGCACGCCGTGAAGGATTTCCTCGACTGCCTTGATAAAGGGCGGATGCCGAGACCCAACTTCGAGGATGGCATCCAAAATCAGGCCGTGCTGGATGCTGTTGAGCGCTCCGCCGCCTCCCGTCGTTGGACGGAAGTGACTGTTTAGCCCTTAAGCTCGGAGCCGGCAGCCCCCAAACCGTACCAACCGATTCCGGCAATTTCTCCTTTTTGGAAGAGCATCTCCCTATGGCATATGTGATGGGCATTGACGTGGGTACCACGGGTACCCGTGCCGTCATCGTGAGCGAGGACGGCCGTGTGGTGGGTTCGGCCACGGGCGACCACGTGCCCATGAGCATGCCCCGTCCCGGCTGGGCCGAGCAGGACCCCGAGGACTGGTGGAAGGCGACCCAGGAGGCGGTTCCGGCGGCCTTGCAAGACTCGGGCCTTAGGGGGGCCGACATTTCGGCCGTGGGTCTCTCCGGCCAGATGCACGGAGTCGTTCTCCTGGACGAAGAGAACCGCGTGCTTCGCCCCTCCCTGATCTGGTGTGACCAGCGCAGCCAGGAGCAGTGCGACTGGATTACAGAAAAGGTCGGCGCTCAACGACTGATCGAGCTTACCTCGAATCCTGCGCTTACCGGGTTTTCGGCTCCCAAGCTGCTCTGGGTGCGCGACCACCAGCCGGAAATTTTCCAGAGGGCGGCACATTTCCTGCTGCCCAAGGATTACATACGCTTCCGTCTCACGGGCCAGTTCGCGACAGAAGTCTCCGACGCCTCAGGAACGCTGCTTCTCGATGTCAGGAACCGGCGCTGGTCGAAGCAGGTTTGCTCGATTCTGGGGGTGGATACCATACTGCTGCCGAAGGTGTATGAGTCGGTCGAGGTCACGGGCGGCATCTCGCGGCAAGTAGCTGATAGAATGGGACTTAGCCCTGATACGCCTGTGGTCGGAGGAGGGGGAGATCAGGCCGCAAGCGCCATCGGCAACGGCATTGTCGTGCCGGGATTGACTTCCATCACCCTCGGCACCTCCGGTGTATTGTTCGCCCACACCGACGCGCCCCGGGTGGACCCCCGGGGACGGATTCACACCTTTTGCCATGCCGTGCCCGGCAAGTGGCACGTAATGGGAGTGACGCAGGGGGCGGGGCTTTCGCTTCGCTGGTTCCGCGATCAACTTGCGACCCAGGAGGTGGCTCAGGCTGCGAAGGAAAACCGGGAGGTCTACGAGTTGATCATCCGGCAGGCGGAGAGCGTAGGGGCGGGTAGTGAAGGGCTTCTCTGGTTCCCCTACCTGATGGGCGAGCGTACGCCGCATCTGGATGCCTCTGCGCGCGGTGCATGGTTCGGCCTGACGGCGTCACACACTCGGGCTCACCTGATCCGGGCGATTCTGGAAGGCGTGGCTTTCAGCTTGAGGGACTCGCTCGAAATATTCCGCGAGCTCGAGGTTCCCATTACCCAGGTTCGGCTTTCAGGCGGCGGTTCACGGAATCCTTTCTGGCGACAGGTGCAGGCGGACATCTACGGTCAGGAGCTGGTGACACTGAGGACCTCGGAGGGATCCGCTTACGGCGCGGCGCTTTTGGCGGCTGCCGGCAGCGGAATGTTTTCATCGGTGGAAGAGGCTTGCCGACGGACGATTGAAGTCAGGGAAAAGACGGCTCCGCGACCCACCGAGAGAGCCGCCTATGACCGCTACTACGACGTCTATCGCTCCTTCTATCCCACGGTAAAGGGTCACTCGCACCGGTTGGCCGAGTTGAGCCGCGGCGGGAGTTAAGTCTTTCCAATACTGCAAGATAGCAGCTTCGAGGTCTGCCTGATTTCGGCATGACAAGCGTAGCCGGCACGACCCACCCTCAAGACTGCAAGCTGGACGAGGCTACCTATAACGGTTGGTCCGTCTTTCGGCTTTCGAACGGCTTGCTGAAACTCTACCTGGCCGCTCAGCTCGGTGGACGTGCCATCCGAGCAGAATAACTGCGCGGAATTTTGCTTTTGCTGTAGCATAAGTAGGTAGGCATAAAGGTGAATTGAAACTGAAACCAGGAGGGTGGACCAATTGAGCGCTCGTGTTCTGGACGGCAATAAGATTCGAGAGGACATTAAAGACGAGCTTGTCCAGGAGATCGAGGCTCTTCGAAGTTTGGGCATTCAGCCGGGTTTGGCCGCCGTGCGGGTGGGTGTGAACCCGGCCTCCAAAATCTATGTTCGCAGCAAGATCAAGGCTTGCGAGTCGCTGGGCATTTTCAGCGAATCCCACGATTTGGCCGAAGATGCGACCACCGAAGACCTTCTCTATCTGGTGGCCAATCTAAACGGTCGGGAGGAAATCGACGGCATCCTGATTCAGCTTCCGCTGCCCGAACAGGTTGACGCCAAACGGGTGTTGCAGGCTGTGGACCCGAACAAGGACGTGGACGGCTTTCACCCGGTCAACATCGGTAATCTGGTAAGTGGGCGAGAGGGCCTGGTTCCCTGCACACCGGCGGGAATCATCGAAATTCTTCGGCGCAGCGAGATTCCCATTCTCGGCAAGCGGGCGGTGGTGCTGGGACGGAGCGACATCGTCGGGAAGCCGGTAGCCATGCTGTTGCTTCACCACCACGCTACGGTGACCATCTGCCACTCGAAAACCAGGAATCTCGCTGAGGTGGCTCGTTCAGCGGACATCCTGGTGGCGGCGCTGGGCAGACCCGCCATGGTTACCTCAGACTTCATCCAACCGGGTGCCACCGTGATCGATGTGGGTATCAATCGATTGACGAAGGTGGATGAGATCAAAAGGTTGGTACGGAATCCCGACCCCTGGTTGGCGAAGATGGAAGCCAAGGGGAGCGTGCTCATCGGCGACGTCCAGCCTGAGGATGTGCAGGAGAAGGCGGGCGCATATACGCCCGTACCCGGAGGAGTAGGTCCTCTCACCATCGCCATGCTCATGGCCAACACCGTGCACGCCGCGCGCATGCGCCGCAGCGTTCGCTTCGCCTCCTCACACCAATAGGAAATGCTACGCATTGGCCTCACCGGCGGCATCGCTTGCGGGAAGACGACGGTTGCCCGGATGTTCGGCGATCTCGGCTGCAAGCTGATCAACGCGGACGCGGTCGGCCATGAAGTCATCCGCAAACCCCAACCTGCCTACCATGAAATCATCGAGGCCTTCGGTTCCGGGGTTCTGGGCGCGGATGGTGAGATCGACCGCACCCGCCTGGGCAACCTGGTATTTTCCGACCGCGAAAAACTCTACCGCCTTAACGCCATCGTTCATCCACGGATCTTTGACCGTTCTGAGCATTACATCCAAAAGATGACGGAAAACGAGCCGGAAGCCATTGTCGTGGTCGAGGCTGCTCTGATTTACGAGGCGAAAGGCGAAGGTCGTTTTCAAAAAATAGTGGCGGCCTGGTGCCGCTCAGAGCAACAGATCGAACGGCTGCAGGAGAATCCGGGTCTTTCCGCTGAGGATGCCGAACGGCGCATTGCAAGCCAGATGTCGAGCGATGAGAAACGAAAGCGCGCCGACTACGCGATCGATTGTTCGGGAACTCTCGAAGCGACCCGCCGCCAGGTGGAAGAAGTTTACCGGCAGCTTTCCCGTCTGGCAAAGCAATCCGGCGCCGCCTGATCCCCTTATCGCTTCTTATCCCACCAGGAATCGCCCTCTTCACGGATTCGATCCATGGCCGCCTGCATCTCCTGGAGTTTTCTCTCCATTTCGGCTTCGTCGGCCTCGGCGGTGACGTAGATGGGCGGAGTCAGCAACACGACGATGCGGGAGAAGGGATAGGGGACTTGAAATTGGTCCCAACTCTTCCGGAAGGTGTAGCACTTTTCCGGTGAGAGGTGGAAGCCGATCATCGGCTGCCCCGTCTTCTTTGCCAGCAGCACCGCTCCGGGCTGGGCCACGAAGCGTGGACCCCGCGGCCCGTCGACGGTAACCACAACATCTTTGCCCTGGCGCAGGTGGCGAATGAGCTCCACCATGACCCGGATGGCCCCTCGCGAAGTGGAGCCTCGTGCGGTCCCGTAGCCGTACAGCCGAATGATTCGTGTGATGTATTCGCCGTCGAAGTTTTGGCTGGTCATAACGACCATTCCCCGTTTTCGCCAGAACCACACGCCGGGGAAAATGCACCGGTGCCAGTGAGTGTAGATGATCCTGTGGCCTCGCTCGCGAACCCCCTCCCAGTGTTCCCATCCGACGACCTTCCAGCGGTGAGACGTTCCAATCAGGGCGATCAATCCGTATCCTACCCAGGTCGCGAGAAAGATCACGAAACGCTGCCGGAGTGTGAATGTCCGCGGGGATTCGGGTGGTTCGCCGGGCCGATCCTCACCGGCCGGTTCTTCTCTTGCGGAGGAAACATCGCTGAGGACAGGCATTAGAAATTTATAGCATAGGTTCCGGCACACCCAAAGTTCCGGGCAAAGTTCTGGGCAAAGTTCCCGTGCGTACCCGCCATTCCGTTCTCCATGTTGAATCGCACGAGGAAGAACGCCTGGGGCAGTTGCTCGAGGCGGTCAGCAAGCATCTGGACCGGACGTTGTTCGTCTGGTCGGTGACCCAGGGGCTGTGCCGTCATCGGGTCGAAACACCGGTTTACGAAACGCAGGAACCGCCGAAGGTTTTGGGCCACATTCGGGCGGCTCGCGAACCAGCGATTTATTTGCTCCGCGATTTCCATCCGTACCTGAGGGGAACCCGGCTCGAATTAGCTCTGGATCGGCCGCTTCAGTTCAAGAGCGGGTAGTAAGCACAGAAGATCGACAGCAGGGGCCGTTCAGAGTCCCTCGAAGCGCGGACCGCCGCCGCCCTCGGGGCAGACCCAGTCGATGATCTGGTAGGGGTCCATGATGTCGCAGGTCTTGCAGTGCACGCAGTTCGAGGGGTTGAGCTTCAATCGGCGTGACCCATCGGGCGAGGTTTCCATTTCGTAAACCGAGGCAGGGCAGAAGTGTTGGCAGGGATTTCCGTACTCGCGTGTGCAGCGGTCGTTGCAGATGTCAAAGTCCCCAATGCGCAGGTGAGGCGGTTGGTCTTCTTCATGGGCGGTGCCGGAATGATAGATGTCGTGCAGCTTGTCGAATGTTAATTTACCATCGGCCTTGAGTTCCGGATTCCTGGGGAGAGCTTCGGAAAGTTTCTTCAATCGCAGGTGGCCGGGCTCGGAGGGATAGCGTGCGCGGAGCCCCCGGCCTCCGGTCACCATCTGAAGTGCGGTGTGCAGGATTCCCTGCCAGAAGCCGCCTTCGAACCCCTGGTGGTAGTTTCGCACCTTCCATAGTTCCTGATGCACCCAGCTTTCGCGCCACCTCTTTTCGAATTGTGAAAGTCGCGCAAGAGAAAAGTCGTCCGCCGAGTGGGCCTCGAAAATCGTCTCGGCGGCCAGCATCCCGGTCTTGATGGCCAGGTGGATTCCCTTCAGCCGTTGCGAGTTCAGGAAGCCGGCTGTGTCCCCAATGGTCAAGGCTCCCTCGACGGCGGTCGGCAGCAGGGAGAAATAGCCGCCCTCGGGGATGGCCTTCGCGCCGTAGCGGATCATCTGCCCGCCCTCGAGAAGTTTGCGCACAAAAGGATGAGTCTTGAACCGTTGAAACGCCTCCTGCGAATCGAAGCGGGGATCTTCGTAGTCAAGTCCTGCAACCAGCCCCAGTGACACCTCTTTCTCGGACAGCCCGTATAGGAATCCTCCTCCAAACTGCCGGCTTGCGAGAGGCCAACCGGCGGTGTGGATCACCTCTCCCGCCCTCAGGCGTCCCTGAGGGATTTCCCAAAGCTCTTTGACCCCCACGGCGTAGGTCTGAGGATTGTTTCCCGCCTCCAGGCCGAACTGTTTGATGAGTTGCTTCGTCAGTGACCCTCTTACGCCCTCGGCCAGGACGACCACTTTCGCGCGCAGATCGTAGCCGGGTTGATAGTTGCTCTTGGGTTTCCCTTTGCGGTCGATTCCCTTGTCGTCGGTGCGCACGCCCACGACGCGGCCATCTTCGACCAGCAATTCGGTGGCGGCGAAACCCGCAAACAGGCTGACGCCGGCCTGTTCGGTTTTCTGACCCAGCCATTTTGCAAGCCGGTTCAGGGAGACCACGTAGTTGCCGTGGTTGCGCAGAAAGGGAGGAGTCAGGGGAAGTCGAAAGCTTCGATGCCGCGTGAAGTAATGAACCGAGTCCTTGCTTACGGGTGTAAGGGGAGCGCCGGCCTTGAGGAAATCGGGAATAAGTTCGGCCAGCGAGCGCGGATCGAGGACAGCGCCGGAAAGGCAATGGGCGCCTATTTCGGCCGCTTTTTCGAGCACATAGACATTTTCCGGGTCGAGGGAAGAGGCCGCACCCCTCCCTTTCGAGTCCGCGCCAAGCTGTGCAAGACGGAGAGCACAGGCCAGGCCCGCCGGACCGGCCCCCACGATCACTACATCGGCTTCCAGGGTTTCGCGCGAGATCGTCATGGCGTTCGGGTTGATGAAGAGGCTTGAGGGCGGTCGTACTCCGCTGCTTGTCAGCCGGATGCTTTCAATTTCTTGATTTCCTCGATCAGTGGACCGACCACCTCGAACAGGTCCCCGACGATGCCGTAGGTAGCGACCTCGAAAATAGGCGCCTCGGCGTCCTTGTTGACGGCTACGATCGTGTGCGAGCCTTTCATGCCTACCTGGTGCTGGATGGCGCCCGAGATGCCGAGCGCCAGGTAGAGCTTGGGGGCAACGGTCTGGCCTGAGCTGCCTACCTGCCGGTCCATCGGCAGCCAGCCGTTGTCACAGACCGGCCGCGAGGCGGCGATCTCTGCTCCCAACGCCTCCGCCAGTTTGCCGACGGTTTCGAGTCCCTCAGGTCCCTTGATGCCGCGTCCCACGGCCACGATCATCTCCGCCTGGGTCAGGTCGACGGACTGCTTCGCCTCCCGGAAAGGCTCCTCGGGTCGGGTGCGAACCTGGCCAGGGGCGATACTGATTTCAAAGGTGCGCACAGGGGCGGATTCGGATTGACGTTCCACCGAATCCTCGCGGAAAACGCCTGCTTGAAAACTTACAAAGTGCGGCGCGGGGCCCGTCAACTCAACTTCACAGGCGAACTTTCCCTGGAAGGCCTGCCGCAGGAGCGTGACGCGCTGATTTTCTACTCTGTAGCCGACGCAGTCGCTGGCCAGACCCCCTCCAAGCGACGCGGCCAGCTTGGGAGCGAAATCGCGCACCTGATAGGTGTGATTGAAGACTACCCATGCGGGCTCAAGCGTCTGAATGATTTCTTTGAGGGCCAGGGCGTAGCCGTCCGGGGTGTAGGAGACAAGCGGTTCGGCTTCCCCAACGCATACCTGGGCGACCCGCGCAGAGGCCAGTTGCTGCCCCGCAGCGGCGGCGGATTTTCCCAGGACCACGCAGGAAACCTCACAACCCAGCTCGGCGGCCAGCTTCTGCCCCGCAGCCAGCGCTTCCCAGGCCACGCGGTCGAGCTTGCCCCCGTTTTGTTCCACAAATACCAGGATTCCGTCTTTCATCGAACCTGTTCCTCTTGCCTACCCCACTAGGTCGGGACGACCGAAAGGGTCCCGACGTCCGACGGCGTTCATAGAACTCTTGCCTCGTTTCTCAGCTTGTCCACCAGTTGCGCGGCCATCTGCTGAGCGCTTCCCTGTAGGAATTCCGTGTTCGATTTTCGCTCCGGCACGTAGAGGCGGACGATATTCTGTTTGGGACTCAAATCTTCGCTGCCAAGTCCCAACTCCCCTGCCGTAACCTTGCTGATGGGCTTCGATTTGGCTTGCATGATACCCCGCAGGCTCGCGTAGCGCGGCTTGTTGATGCCGGACTGAATCGTCAGCAGGGCGGGCAAAGGCATTGAAACCCACTGGAACCAGCCTGCTTCAAGCTCCCTCTTGACGCGCAGTTTTTCACCGTCGATCTGGATTTCCATCACGATGGTGGCGTGCGGGTAGCCGAGCCGTTCGGCGAGAATGACTCCGGTTTGGGCGTAACCCAGGTCGTCCGACTGGAGTCCGGTCAGGACGAGGTCAGGTCTCTCGGACTCCAATACCTTTGAGAGGACGGTTGCCGTTCCGTTGGCATCCAGTTGGGTAAATTGTGTATCCTCAAAGTGAATCGCGCGGTCAGCGCCCTTGGCCAGGGCCTCCTTGATGGCCTGTTGGACGCGTGGGGGACCGAGAGAGCAAACCACGACCTCACCCCCATGCTTCTCCTTGAGCTGCAGGGCTTCTTCCAGCGCATAGGCATCTGGTTCGTTCACTTCAAAGCTGACATCGCGCTCCTCGATCCAGCTTTTCGATTCACTCAGCCGCAGCAAGGCGTCGCGGGTGGGCACTTGCTTGAGAGCAACAGCGATTTTCACCCGGGTTCTCCTTCACGCAGGGACTTCCCCCTCAGATTCGATAATCCCGAGGGGTGCCGGGGGAGTCTTTCGGACTTATTGCAGGCCAGGGCCATGCCTGCAAAGGGTGACCGGCTTCGGTCGAATCAGATGTGGATTCTGATCAACTATCTTCGCACCCTGGCGCCGGCGAAGAAGGCGGTTGCGCGCAGTTCCCGATAACGGCTGCTGCGGGCCAAAAGAATTCGATCTTTTGGATGGTACAGCCTGGACCCTGACCTGTCAACGAAGCGGCGATTCCGGATGCTCACGGGGCGGCCTTTACTGATTCGCGCCATTTGGCAAAGGGTTTCCGTGAGGCGGGGGACATGCTAAACTGCTGGTTCTTTTCCGAATACCATGGAGCGAGTGCGAAACATCGTCCCCAGAATTCTGGGCTCTCAAGTGAAGGGGTCCGACCCTGCGGTGGTCGGAATCCTTAAGCCGTTGTGGCACCTCGTCGTCGGACGGGCGATGGCGAGTCGCAGCCGGCCTGTGGCCTTCCGGGAAGGCACTCTGAAAATCGAGATCCATTCCGCTTCCTGGAATCTGGAACTCCAGAAGATGATCGGTGAGATCCGAAAGGCGATCAATCAATTCCTCGGCTCTCGTATGGTTCACAGGATTGTGTTTGAGTATCGTCCTTATTCCGGGGAGGAGAAGAGAGAAGCGGCGCCTGGGGCGGAAGAGGGCAGGAAGATTCGGAAGCTGATTCCGGCCCCCGAGCAGGCCGGGGCGGATCTGGATCCCGAGTTGGGGGAAATCTTTCGGCGCTCCATGGCAAAGTATTTTTCTCGTTTCGACGAGGAGGGTGGCGAATGGCACTGAGCGAAAAGGACGCGCGTTATGTGGCTGAATTGGCCCATCTGGAGCTGAGCGATGAGGAGTTGAAAATATTCGTCCCTCAACTCGACTCGGTCCTGACGTATGTGGAGAAATTGAATCAACTGGACACAACCGGAGTGGAACCAATGGCCCAGGTCACCTACCCTGCCGCCGAAAATTCGTCCCTACGTGACGACCAAGCACGCAAGATTTTTGACTCCGAGCAGGCGTTGCAGAACGCTCCCGAGCAAGGCCCCGGCTATTTCAAAGTTCCTCAGGTAATCGAGAAGGAATAACTCCCGAATAGAGCGGTGTGCGGGCAGGTCTGCGATTTTTCGATACCCTTTGCCGCCGCAGCTCCGCCGGGAAGAATCGTTTTATTATTGTGGATCTGACGAATCTGACCATTGATGAGGTCTCCGGCCTGCTCGGCGAGCGCAAGGCGTCTGCCGTGGAGATTGCCCAGGCCCATCTGGGTCGAATCAAGGAAAAGGACCCGGAGATTCGCTCCTACCTTACCGTGGCTTCCGAGAAGGCCCTGGCCCAGGCGCGTGCGGTGGATGAAAAGATCGCCGCTGGACAGGGGCTGGCTCCCCTGGCCGGAGTTCCCGTGGCCATCAAGGACGTCATCCTGACCCGAGGGCTCCGAACCACCTGCGCGGCCAAAATGTTGGAAGAGTTCGTTGCGCCCTACGATGCCACCTCCGTCCAGCGGCTGGATGCAGCGGGGGCGGTGTTCCTCGGCAAGACCAACTGTGATGAATTCGCAATGGGGTCCTCGACCGAGAATTCCGGCTTCTTCCCCACCCGCAATCCGAGGGAACCGGAGCGGGTGCCCGGAGGGTCAAGCGGCGGTTCGGCCGCTGCTGTGGCCGCTCATCTGGCCGTGGCCTCGCTCGGCTCCGATACGGGCGGCTCCATTCGCCAACCGGCTTCGTTTTGCGGCGTGACCGGCATGATGGGCACCTACGGAAGAGTTTCCCGCTACGGCCTGGTGGCCTTTGCCTCGTCACTCGACCATATCGGGCCCTTCGGACGGTCGGTGCGTGACCTGGCCCATGTGCTGCAGGTGATTGCCGGGCCCGACCCGTTGGATTCGACCACTGCCAGGGTGCCCGTGCCTGACTATCTCTCAACGATTGAGGACGGCGCCGGTTCCTATAAAGTGGGAATCCCGGAGGAATGCTTCAAAGGGTTGGAGCCTCGTGTCGGCGATAACATTCAGAAGGGAATGAAGGCGCTCGAGAAGCTTGGCTGTAAGCTGGTTCCCATCCGCATGCCCCATACTGAATATGCCGTGGCATGCTACTACATCATCTGCACCGCGGAAGCCAGTTCCAACCTGGCTCGCTACGACGGCGTACGGTACGGCTTCCGTTCGGCGGGATATGACGGATTGCGTGATATGTACAAGAAGACTCGTGAGGGCGGCTTCGGGCCCGAGGTCAAACGGCGAATCTTGCTCGGGACCTATGCGCTCAGTTCCGGCTATTACGAGGCCTACTACCGAAAGGCCCAGAAGGTGCGGACTCTGATTGCCCGGGACTATCTGGACGCCTTCAAGGAAGTGGATGTGGTCCTGACCCCCACCTCACCTTTCCCTGCCTTCAAAATCGGAGAGATGGTCGATGATCCTCTGGCAATGTACCTGGCTGATATCTACACGGTGACGGCCAGCCTGGCCGGGCTGCCGGGAATATCAGTCCCCTGCGGCAGGACGGGGCAGAAGTATGGCTCTCCCTCCTTGCCGGTCGGCATGCAGTTGATCGGCCGGCACTTCGAAGAAGCCTCGCTGCTTCAACTCGCCCGCGCCTTTGAAAAGGCCGGCGGCTTCGAGCTTTCCTGAAAGTCATCTCATAGATAATCCGCGTGGAAACGTCGTCAGGGTACGGCTTGTCAGGGCACGTTCGCCGCGGCGAATCAGCCGTGCCTGAGAGCGCTATATTTCGGAGGCTTCAGCCTCTGAGGTGTGCTCTCAAAGCGCAGAACCCGGCTTTGGCATTTATGGGATAGCATCCCGCTAATTGCAGGAATAAGGAGTGGAAGGAGAGGTCGGCTCGGCAGGAGCCTCTTCATACCTTGAACAGGTCGTCGAACTTTTTCTTGATGTCGGAAGAGGAGCTGGAACTCCTGCGGGGAGGGCCGACCGCCTCCGTCGGATCAAGATAGTCGCAGTAGTTTGCCCGGTCTTTTTCTTTTACCCACTCGGCCTGCGTCTCGCGGCATTGATTGTGGACGGAAGGATCAAAGAAGCGGCAATTGCGGCAACAGTGGAGATCGGCGTCACACTTGGCGCAGGGCTCCCGTTTCCCCACCCGGCCCACGCCCAGCCGTTCCAAGGTCTCACCGCATTGCCAGCAACTGATGCGCACGGTTAATTCGGGGGATGGAACCCTCCGGCCCCTGGGAGATCAAGGGCCGGAGAGTGGGTTGAAGCGTTAAGTCCGGACTCCGGCCTTGTCCTTTTCGGCGAGTTCCGGAGCCGGTATGCCGGGCGTGGCGTCCACATCCTCGGGAAGAACTTCCGGAGCTTCGGGTTCGGTCAACAGCTTGAAGTTCCGGTAATAGTCCAGGCCGGTTCCGGCGGGGATCAGGCGGCCCATGATGACGTTTTCCTTGAGACCCCTGAGGTGGTCCACCGAGCCGCGAATCGAGGCTTCGGTAAGCACCCGCGTGGTCTCCTGAAACGAGGCGGCCGAGATGAAGGAGTCGGTCGAGAGCGAAGCCTTCGTGATTCCGAGCAGAAGGGGACGCCCCGTCGCAGGCTTTCCTTTGTCGGCGACGATTTTTTCGTTTTCAGAATGGAAGGTGAACTTATCCACCTGTTCGTCGAGCAGGAATTCGGTATCTCCGACCTCTTCCACCTTCACCCACCGCATCATCTGCCGGACGATGACTTCGATGTGCTTGTCGTTGATATTGACGCCCTGCAGGCGGTAGACCTCCTGAATTTCGTCGACGAGGTAGGCTTCCAGCTCTTTTTCACCCAGCACGGCGAGTATGTCGTGAGGGTTGCGCGGGCCGTCCATCAGGGGTTCACCCGCCTTTACCCGTTCCCCTTCTTGAACCGCGACGTGCACGCCGCGAGGCAGGAGGTACTCTTTCGGTTCGCTGTTCTCCGGAGTCACCAGGATTTTTCGCTGGCCCTTGGCGACGTCTCCATAATGAACCACGCCGTCGACTTCGGTGATGACCGCTGTCTCGTGAGGCCGGCGCGCTTCGAAGAGTTCGACGACCCGGGGAAGCCCGCCCGTGATGTCCTTGGTCTTGGTGGTTTCCCGCGGAATCTTCGCCAGGACGTCTCCGGGTCTTACCATGTTGCCATCTGAGACCATCAGGTGAGCCCGTGAGGGCATCAGGTAGGATTTGGCGCTCTTGGCGCTCTTTCCTTCGGGTTTGATCACAAGTTGAGGTTGGTGCTTTTCGTCGGCGGGTTCGCTGACCACCCAACGGGAAAGGCCCGTAACCTCGTCCACCTCTTCCTGCAACGTGGTGCCCTCATGCAGGTCTTTGAATTTCACGGCCCCGCCGACTTCCGTCAGGATGGAGAAGGTGAAGGGGTCCCACTCGGCCACGACTTGTCCCTTTTGGACCGGATCGCCGTCCTTCACCTTAATCCTGGCCCCGTAGACCACAGCATAGCGCTCCCGCTCTCGTCCTTTATCGTCGACCACGGCGACCGAACCATTCCGATTCATTGCCACGAACTGGCCGTCCTTGTTGCGGACGGTGGAGAGGGATTGATACTTGAGGAACCCGGAGTTTTTCACTTCTAGGGTGGATTGCTCGGCGACTCGGCTTGCCGTTCCGCCGATGTGGAACGTCCTCATGGTGAGCTGAGTGCCGGGCTCGCCGATGGATTGAGCGGCGATGACGCCGACGGCTTCGCCCCGCTCCACCGCACGGCCGGTGGCGAGGTTTCGCCCATAGCAGCGGACGCAGACTCCGCGCCGCGTTTCGCAAGTCAGTACGGAGCGGATTTTCACCCGCTCAATGCCCGCTGATTGGACCGTGTTGGCAAGATCCTCATCGATCTCCTGGTTGATGTCCACGATGAGTTTGTTTTCATAATCCTTGATCTGCTCGAGCGAGACGCGGCCCACGATGCGATCGCGCAGCGGCTCGATCACCTCGCCGCTCTCGACGATGGGTCCGACGTAGATGCCATCGATCGTTCCGCAATCAACCTCTGAGATGATGACGTCCTGCGCCACGTCCACCAGCCGGCGGGTCAGGTAACCGGAATCGGCGGTCTTGAGCGCCGTATCGGCCAAACCCTTCCGTGCGCCGTGAGTGGAGATGAAATACTGCAGCACGTTCAGTCCTTCGCGGAAGTTGGCGGTGATCGGAGTCTCGATAATCTCACCCGAGGGTTTCGCCATCAGGCCTCGCATGCCGGAAAGCTGTCGAATCTGTTGCTTGGACCCGCGGGCACCCGAGTCGGCCATCATGTAGATGGGGTTGAAGTGCTTGCCCTCGGAGTCCTCTTTCTGCATGGCGCGGAACATTTCGTCCGAGACGCGGTCGGTGACGTTCGACCAGATGGCGATCACCTTGTTGTAACGTTCGCCGTGGGTGATGGCGCCTTCCTGGTACTGACGGTCGACCTCGATCACCTCTTTTTCGGCCTTGCGGACCAGCACTTTCTTGTCGAGAGGAACGATCATGTCATCGATGCCGATCGAGATGCCGGCCTTGGTGGCGTAAAGGAACCCGAGGTCCTTCAGCGAATCGAGCATCTCGACCGTGGTCTCGATCCCGAAGCGCAGGTAGCAGTAGTTCACCATCTGGGTTTGCCCCTTCTTGCGGAGCAGACCGTTGGTGAAGGGCATTCCTTCGGGAAGCTGCGAGTTGAAGATGACCCGGCCCACCGTGGTGTCGATGAAATGGTTCTTCACGGTAATGGGTTCGGTGTGGAGTATGTCCTGGTCGTCGTAGGAAGTGGTGAGGTCGATCACACGGCCCGTAAAGCGCAGCTTGATCATCGTCTGCGTTTCCACCTTGCCGACTTCCAGCGCCAGGATGACTTCTTCGGGAGAAGCGAACAGACTCCCCTCGCCGAGGGCCCCGGGCTTTTCCTTGGTCAGGTAGTAGCAGCCCAGCACGATGTCCTGGCTGGGAACCGTCAGAGGCTGACCGTTTGCAGGCGAAAGGATGTTGTGCGAGCTGAGCATCAACACCGAAGCCTCGGTTTGAGCCTCCGGTGAAAGAGGGATGTGGACAGCCATCTGGTCGCCGTCAAAGTCCGCATTGAAGGCCGTGCAGACCAGGGGGTGGATTTTGATCGCCTTGCCCTCGACCAGAACGGGCTCGAAGGCCTGGATGCCGAGCCGGTGAAGCGTGGGAGCGCGGTTCAGCAGGACGGGATGGTCCTTAATGACCTCTTCCAGGATGTCCCAAACGATGGGATCCTGCCGCTCCACGATCTCTTTAGCGGCCTTAATTGTGCTGCACTGGCCGCTCAGTTCCAGCCGGTGATAGATGAAGGGCTTGAAAAGCTCCAGGGCCATTTTCTTGGGCAATCCGCACTGGTGAAGCTTCAGTTCCGGACCGACGACGATTACCGAACGGCCCGAATAGTCGACGCGCTTTCCCAGCAGGTTCTGCCGGAAGCGGCCTTGCTTGCCCTTCAGTGTGTCGGAGAGAGACTTCAGGGGCCGGTTGTTGGCCCCGCGCAGGATGCGTCCCCGACGCCCATTGTCGAACAGGGCGTCCACTGCTTCCTGCAGCATCCGCTTTTCGTTGCGGATGATGACCTCGGGCGCACGAAGCTCCATGAGCTTCTTTAGCCGGTTGTTGCGGTTGATGACGCGCCGGTAGAGATCATTGAGGTCCGAGGTGGCGAACCGCCCGCCGTCGAGCGGAACCAGCGGACGAAGCTCCGGGGGAATGACCGGAATGACGTCGAGAATCATCCATTCGGGCCGGTTGGGGGATTTGCGGAAAGCTTCCAGGACTTTGAGGCGTTTGG
>JAPUME010000100.1 GCA_027294185.1 Acidobacteriota bacterium
TCTGGCTGTGAAAACCCGGGCTCCCAATCAGGTTCAAACGGTGAACCGCCACGGAGATCTTTCGCTCTCGCCCTTCCGTGAAATTTCCGCTTCGGAAGGTTGTGGCCAGTGAGGTCTCCGAACGATCCCCCGGCTTCCCCACACTTCCGGCAACCATAAAGTCCGAATTATCCGAGAGTGGACGGAAATAGGCGAGGACGCTGGTCATGCCTCGATTCCCCGCCAAGGGCTGCCTGCCGGTCTCCCGGGGCATCAGGGCCAGCAGAATCTGGGGAGGAAGAAAGACTTCCCGTTCCTTTTTCGGATGAAGATCCGGACCCGAGTTCCGATCCTGAAATCGGAAAACAGGCCGGGAAGCTTTCGAGGTCCTCAGCACCCACTTCCAATCCTCTCCGAGAGTCTGCAGAGAAACGTTCCCCGGGCCGGATCCCGCCACGGGGAACTGAAGAAGATTCGACAGCTTGAAATCGGCCGCCGCTGAGTCCCCGGTTGCCACGTGGACCAGCTTGCTGATGACCCGCACAGCCGAAAGTCGTGCGGGGCTGGATACGACGACCAGGTACCACCCTGGAATCAGTCGATCGAGCGAAAACTGGCCCTGAGGGCCGGTCAAAACTCTTTTGAGAGGTTCTCCGAAGGCGGCGCACAACTTTTCGCCATCGCCAATGCACGGGCCGGAAACCATCACCACGGCTTCCTTTACGGCGTTCCCTCGTAGATCCGTTACCTTGCCCGCCAGCTTGCCGGGCTCAGCCCCAAAAGCATCATGATTGGCAACGGCTCCGAGCCCTACGCACAGGGCCAAAGCAGCATGCCAACAACAAGCCAGTCTTCGGCTCATAGTTCTCTTCGCCTGGCGTTTCTTTGGAGAGGAGGTCAATAAACCTCAAAGCTCGCAGATGGGTTGAGTGTCGCGCTCTTGACCTGGTCCGTTACTTCAACCTGCAAAGAATACCTGCCCGGCTCCAATTGGCCAAGAGGAAGTTTCTTCTGGATGGTCAACTGGCTCCGTGTATTCGGATAATCCTCCGGAACCCGTTCGGAGGCGGACATCACGGTCTTGCCGTCTTTCAAAATCTTATACTCGATCTCTGCCTCGGGTTTGCCACCCTTTTCGGCCAGCCCCAGGTTGTAGACCACGAGATAGATACCCATTTCCGACTGATTGGCAAACCTGCTGTCGACGCTGGGCCGCACCTTGGAAGCGCCAATAACAAAGGGGCCGCTTCCCACCCGCGAGGTAGGCAGCGGCTCGATTTTTGTCGCCAGAATCAAAGAGCTTGCCGACAGCTCTTCATCCTCAAAGCGGCGGACCGGTACCACCACTTCCATCGAACCCATGTTCTCGCTCTTCTCATCCTTCAGGACGATGGAAAGCTTGTAGCGTCCGGGTCGAAGCGGAATAGCCTTCTGATAAACCGATTTCTTATTGACGTACTGGTCGAAGATACTGGCCGGGACATCCAACTGCACCGCATCCTCGAAAACCTCCACCACTCGCCCGCCCAGGGTCGTGAGCTGGCCGTAAATGCTCACCACCGCCTGCATCACCCCGTCGGTTTCCTCAAACTGCAAATCACGGTTCGCCATTTGGATGGTGATCGGCGTCAGGATGCTTTCCGAGGTAATTTTAATGTAATCAGTACGCACCTGAAAGGGCAGAAGATTCGCGGTAAGCCGTGAGCTTACGACCGCCTGCAAATCCCTGAATTTGACGGAGGGCGGTTTGAAAATCCTGGAGTAGAGATCAAGCCGATCGAATTGACTCAGGCGACGGGTTCGGTAGCCCCCGGCCGGTTCCATGCTTCCGATCCCCATGCCGGGCCGGCGTAGCGATTTGTTTGAAAGGCCCATTTCTTCATCCCAAGTCAACCCTCCGCCGGGAACAAACGTCAGAGCATCCTTTTCGGCGGGGCTTATGGCCAGCCGGTACTCGCCCGTGCCCGTGGGATCGACAAACTCTAACTCGATATTGGTTCCAATTCCATCAATATAGCGGTAACGCCACATTTCCCAGGGGTAGGTGGTGGTGCTACCTCCACCTTCCTCAAACGGGCGATCGTAGCGACCCCCGGTCGGATGCGTCTCGCGTTCATCCGGCGGACCGTACATGATATAGATTCGTCCCCGGTCGGTCTTCCAGCCCGGCCAACCGGATTGAAAACGTTCGTTAGCGTAGGCAATTCGCCGATAGTACTCTTCGCGAAATTCGTTTTCAGGGCTGCCCGGGCTGGGATTTCGCCTTTCCCAGAACTGCTCGATGAATTGCTCCCTTTCCTCATCGGTCGAAAGGCTGGTGAATGTCCTGCGTTCATCGCCGGTAATAATGTAGGGAACTTCTTCCCGGAGCCAGCGCTTATAGGGGCTCTCCATCTCCCTTTGGATCGCCCTCCGGCGCCGCTTGGAGTTGTTCTTCTTCTGGGCTGTAGCCAACCCCTCGAAGACGCCCAATCCCACGATGGCTGCCAGCAAAGCAGCTAAGAATACTTTGGGTGCCCGTGCT
>JAPUME010000101.1 GCA_027294185.1 Acidobacteriota bacterium
AACTGGCCAACGCCCGCCTGAGGGCCGCTGAGGATTACTTCGATAACACCTTCGTACGGTCGCCGGTCGACGGCATCGTGATCAAGCGCTTTATGAATCCCGGAGAGGCGATTGCCTATGAATCCCTCAGCCGCCCCATCCTGAGCGTCTCCGACACATCCAAGCTGATGATCAGGGCCGAAATCGATGAGACCGACATCGGCAAGATCAAGCTGGGACAGGAAGCCCGTATCACGGCGGGCGCCTTCCCCGGCCGGAGTTTCACGGCCCGCCTCGTACGCATCAGCGGCGGGATGGGCAAGAAGGAAATCCTCACCGACAACCCGATGGATAAAGTGGACACGGAAATCCTGGAGACTTTCCTGGAACTGGAACCGGACGCCCCGCTGCGCGTCGGACTTCGAGTCGATCTTCATATCCAGTTGGAATACAAGAACGACACCCTGGTCGTCCCCATTCGTGCGGTGGTCAACGAAGAGGGCACGTCGAAGGTCCGGGTCCGCACGGCGAAGGGAATCGAGCGGCGTCAGGTGCGTTTGGGATTGCACGACGGCATGTTCATTGAGATTTTGGCGGGACTCGACCCCGGCGAGGTAGTGGTTTACTGACCTGAGAAGTCGCTCCAGACATCCTGACCCCGAAGATCGACGCCCCTTGGCAGAAGCCGCGATTCAACGCAAAATCTCCCCATTCAGGCCTCTTTGGGTTGCGGGAAATCCTCACTTAGCCGATACTTTTCTATGGAGACTATTTGTAGGCTTTAGGGGGAACCCTTCCAGGAGACTATGAGCGCATATTTACAGGCCGTGCGGGACCGCGTGGTAATCTATGACGGCGCGATGGGCACCTCCCTCCAGGCGCATGATCTCTCTCTGGATGACTACTGGGCCAAAGAGGGCTGCTCCGAGGTCCTGGTCCTGAGCCGTCCGGATGTGGTTCGCGACATTCATGCTTCCTTTTTCAAAGTGGGCTGCGACGTCGTCGAAACGAACACCTTCGGCGCGACGCGCATCGTACTGGCCGAATACGACCTTCAGGACAAGGTCGCAGAAATCAACCTTGCCGCCGTCTCACTCGCCCGCCAGGTGGCCAGCGATTTCTCGACCCCCGAGAAGCCGCGCTTCATCGCCGGCTCCATGGGCCCCACGACCAAGCTTCCTTCGCTCGGCCACATCGGATTCGACGACATGGCCGAAGCCTACCAGGAACAGGCTGCCGCCCTCATCGAAGGTGGCGTGGACGTGCTGCTCATCGAAACCTGCCAGGACCTGTTGCAGGGCAAGGCCGCACTAGCCGGGGTCTTCGACGCCATACAGGCAGCCGGGAAACGCCTTCCCGTAACCTTACAGGTGACGCTCGAGCCCACCGGCACCATGCTCCTGGGAACTGAAATCGGCGCCGCTCTGGCGGCGCTCGAACCCTATGACATCGACCTTCTGGGCCTCAACTGCGCCACCGGGCCGGAGGAGATGAACGATGCCGTTCGCTTCCTCTGCCACAATTCTCCGAAGCACGTCTCCGTGCTCCCCAACGCCGGGCTGCCGCAAAACGTCGGCGGCCAGGCCGTCTATACGCTGAAACCCGAAGAGCTGGCCGAATATCACAAACGCTTCGTCGCGGAGTACGGCGTGCGCGTCGTGGGCGGCTGCTGCGGGACTACGCCCGAACACCTGAAGGCGGTGGTCGAGACGGTCGGGAAGCTCGAGCCGGCTCACCGGGAAGTAGTGCCGGTGGCCGCGGCCTCGAGCGCCTATAGCGCCGTGCCGCTCGACCTGGACCCCAAACCCCTGGTCGTGGCTGAGGAGATGAACACCACGACGCAGAAGGACGACTTCCGCAAGCTGGTTCAGAACGGGAAATACGACGACATCTTGTCGCTGGCGAAAAGGCTCGTCAATCAGGGCTCGCACATGCTCGACCTGTGCTGCGCCATCGTCGGCGAGGATGAAAAGGCCTACGTCTCGGCGGTGCTCGAAAAGATCGCCACCCGCGTGCCCGCGCCGATTCTGGTCGAGTCGACCGAGGCTGATGTCGTCGAAGAGGGCCTCAAGCGCATCCCCGGCAAAGCCATCATCAACTCCATCAACCTGGAGGACGGCGAGACGCGCACAGACAAGGTCCTGCCCATGGCCAAGCGTTACGGGGCCGGGGTCATCGCGCTCACCATTGATGAGGACGGCATGGCGCTGAAGGCTGAAAAGAAGGTGGCCATCGCCAAGCGTATCTTCGAGCTGGCCACGAAAAAGCACGGCATCCGGCCCATCGACCTGATCTTCGACCTGCTTACGCTTCCGGTCTCGACCGGCCAGGAGGAGTACCGCACCGCAGGGCTGGAAACGCTGAAGGCGGTCCGCCTCTTGAAAAAGGAGCTGCCGGAGGTAAAGACCATCCTGGGCGTGAGCAATATCTCTTTCGGCCTGAGCGCTTATTCCCGGCGGGTGCTGAACAGCGTCTTCACGCATGAGGCAGTGAACCACGGCCTCGACATTGCCATCGTCAACTACGCCAAGATTTACCCGCTCTACAAGATTCCCGAGCGCGAGGTGGCGCTGGCCCGGCGGCTGATATTCCACGACACATCCGACGGCGAACCGCTGACCAAATTCATGGAGCATTTCTCGGGCATCAAGAAAAAACCGGAGACCCCGGTCGAAGACCTGGTGAAGCTCTCGGCCGAGGACCGCCTGAAACACTGCATCATCAACGGCGAAAAGGCTATCGGTGAAGGCCCGCGTCGGCAAGCGTTGGAGCAGATTCTGGAGGAAGCGCTCGAACGCTACACCCCGCTCGAACTGATCAATGACGTCCTGCTCGACGGCATGCGCACCGTGGGCGAGCTTTTCGGCGCGCGCAAGATGCAGCTTCCCTCGGTGCTCGATTCAGCTTCGGTGATGAAGCAGGCCGTCGCCTACCTGGAACCGAAGATGGATAAAGTGGAGGGCACGCACAAAGGAATCATCGTCCTTGCAACGGTCAAGGGTGACGTGCACGACATCGGCAAGAATCTGGTCGATATCATCCTCTCGAATAACGGCTATCGGGTGGAGAACCTGGGAATCAAGCAGCCGGGGGCGAACATTATCAGCGCTGCGGAAAAAATCGGCGCAGACGCCATCGGCCTGAGCGGGTTGCTGGTCAAATCGACCGTCGAGATGAAGTACGTCTTGCAGGACCTCGAACGGCAAGGGCTGAAGTTTCCCGTGCTTTGCGGCGGGGCGGCGCTCACGCGGAAGTATGTCGAGGCCGACCTGCGGCGAGAGTACTCCTCAGCCGTCTTCTACGGAGAGGACGCCTTTGCGGGACTCCACATCATGGGCGACCTCACATCGGAAAACGAGCAGGAACGCGAGAGCAAGCTCGAAGAAGGACGCACGCCGAAAGAAGCTCCAAAGCCGGCAGTCGTGTTAGAGGAAGCTCCGGCGATCCGCTCCGAGGCCGTGGCCCCCGCCCCAGACATCCCCACGCCGCCGTTTTTCGGCGCGCGAACCGAAACCGGCTTCGACCTGCGGGAGGTCTTCGACTACATCAACGAGACGGCGCTGTTCAAAAACCAGTGGCAGTTGAAGACCGCCTCGAAGGACGACTACCTCCGCGTGGTGGAGGAGAAGTACCAGCCCATTTTGAAAGACCTTCAGGAGAAGGCCATTGCCGGGGGCTGGCTCGAACCCCGCGCCGTTTACGGCTACTTCCCCTGCCGTTCGGATGGCAACGACGTGATTCTTTATGCGCCTTCTGAAAACGGCACCCCGCCCGATAACCCCAAACCAAAGGAAATCCAGCGGTTTACCTTCCCGCGCCAGAAGCAGGGGCGTCTGCTCTCGATTGCCGATTACTTTGCGCCGAGTGATGACGACCGCACGGACGTCATCGGCCTCTCGGTGGTTACGATGGGCGCGCGGGTATCCGAAGAGACCCAGAAATTATTCGAAGCGGGAGAGTATACCCCTTACCTCTACCTGCACGGGCTGGGGGTCGAGTCCGCCGAAGCCCTGGCGGAGCTGCTCCACAAGAGAATGAGGGAAGAATTGGGCATCGCGGGCGCCGATGGAAAGCGGACCACAGACCTGTTTCACCAGAAGTATTGCGGCTCACGCTACTCGTTCGGCTACCCGGCCTGCCCGAACCTGGAAGACCAGACGAAAATCTTCGCGCTGCTCCATCCTGAAGAGACCATCGGAGTCCGCCTCACCTCCACCTTCCAGCTCGAGCCGGAGCAATCCACCTCCGCCATCGTCGTCCACCACCCGCAAGCCAGGTACTTCATGGTTTAAGCGGACCTGGACATCTAGATTCTCCCTAATGCCTGTTCAAGGTCGCCAATGATGTCCTCGACATCCTCCAGTCCGACCGAGATGCGCAGCAGCCCTTCGGTCAGGCCGGAACGCTCGCGTTGGGCGGGCGTGAGCGAGGAGTGCGACATGGTGACGGGGTGAGAAACGATGGACTCCGCTCCCCCCAGGCTCCCTGAGAAGGCACAGAGCCGCAAGGCACCCGAAACCTTCTTTGCGTTTTCGAGGCTGCCGGTCTCGAAGCTCACCATTCCCCCGAAGCCACTCATCTGCTTCTTTGCCAACTCGTAACCCGGATTCGCAGGGAAGCCCGGGTAGAAAACCTCTACCACTTTGGCGCGCTTTTTCAGGAACTCGGCCACGACGGCGGCATTCTGGTTGTGCTGTCGCATGCGGACGGGGAGGGTCTTCAAACTTCGCAGCACCAGCCAACTGTCGAAAGGGCTGAGAACCGCTCCCACCGAACTCTGGATTATCTTCACCCGTTCGGCCAGCCCCGCATCACTCACGATAACAGCCCCGCCGATGCCGTCGCTGTGCCCGTTCAGGTACTTTGTCGTGGAGTGAATCACGATGTCTGCGCCACATTCCAAGGGCCGCTGCAGGTAGGGGGTCATAAAGGTGTTATCGACCGCCAACAGGGCACTGTGGCGGTGGGCCAGCTCCCCACAGGCAGATAGGTCTGTGATCTCCATCATCGGATTCGAGGGAGTCTCGATGTAGAGCATCCGCGTCGAGGGCCGGAAGGCTGCCTCCACCCGGTCGAGCTTCGTTGTGTCGGCGTAGGTAATTTCAAGGCCCCAGTCCTTCATCACCTGCTCGAGCAGGCGGTAGGTTCCCCCGTAGAGGTTGTCACCGGCGACGATGTGGTCCCCGGTTTTCAGGAGCGTCAGCGAGGCATGGATGGCCGCCACACCCGAGGCGAAGGCAAAGCCGTGCCTGCCGGCTTCGAGTTGAGCAAGGCATTTTTCAAGGGCAGCGCGCGTCGGGTTGCCCGTGCGCGAGTACTGATAAGGTTGGCCTTCACCCAGCTCCTTCTGGGCAAATATGGAACTGAAATGAATGGGAACGATGACGGCACCGGTGGCGGGGTCATGCTCCTGCCCGAAATGAATAGCATCCGTAGAAAAACCCATAAATCCTCTCTTCCTATTCGAATCATCGCCAGATCGAGATTCCGTTCCCGCTCACGGTTGGCTTTCACATCGGGCCTCGACCGGGGGCCGGGTCACAGACAACCGTTATGGGAGAGGATCGCGGGAGCTGGCCCGGTGAATTTTAACTCGTGTTATGCCAATACCTTATGCGGATTCCGAAAAACTCCTCTGGAGCCGAAAAAACGAGAACCGATTCAACCGATCAGGTATAATATTGCATCTAAACAGTATTGAGAACAACCGGCG
>JAPUME010000102.1 GCA_027294185.1 Acidobacteriota bacterium
TGTAACGCAAAGAGAGTTTCCTCGCCGGAGACTGTAAATTCAGATGCCACTCCATTTGGCCCTATACTGGTCCCCTCGGGGGAGGGTCCATACCCCGGAAGGTACCGAAATTCCCCTGCGGGGCACGTTGTGATGTGGGGCTTGTCCAAACCGGGCTGGTCTGGGATAATGCGCCGTTTTCCCATGGTTTTTGCGGCTCGAAAGAGGGGAAAGGCTCCCCCTCTCGTGCAGTAGCCGCCTACTCCGGTCCAAACAGAGAAAAACAGTGAAAACGGCCACTTTCCTGACAATCATTTGGATGACTGCGATGAGCGCGGTTTGCGACGCCCAACAGCGGCCCCTGCGGACCGAAGACCCGAACCTTATCGAGCCGGGGCATGTGCTGGTAGAGGTCGGATTCGACTTTTTCAAGGGCGCCAAATTCCCTCTTTCCGGGCTGGGGGGCGATTTGTCCCGCGTCGGAGACCTCAGCGTCCATATCGGCCTTTCTCCACGGGTTGAAATCCAATTCGCCGCATCGGCGCAGAACTTTCTGGATGTCAAAGCGCAGTCTCCCTCCGTCGTGTCTCCTCAATTGAGCCGGGGCGGGACTTCGAGCAGCGATTTTGGAGATTTGTCCGTGGCCACCAAGATTGCTCTGCTCAAGGAAAAATCCTCAGGTCCGGCGGTGAGCCTGCTGTGGAGGGTCGAGCTGCCTACCTCGAACGAGCAAAAGGGCATCGGCACCAATACCACGAATTTCTTTGCCGAGTTTCTCGTGGGCAAGCAGTTCGGGCGGCTCCGCACTTTCGGCAAACTGGGTGTGGGGATCCTCCAGTCACCGGCGGAATTGTTCGACCAGAACGACGTTTTGACCTACGCTGGGGCGACCCTCTACCGATTACACAAAAAGGTGAATTTTGTCGCAGAAGTCAGCGGCAGGAAAAACACGCGCGGGCTGGCTGCCTTAAGCACCGAGTCGCGCTCCCAGGCACGCTATGGGTTACAGGTATCGTGGGGAGGAGTTCGTTGGGATATGGGAGGTATGGTGGGTCTCAATCGGAACTCCCCGGCGAACGGCATCCTTTTCGGCGTTACCATCGACCGGCAGGTCTTTTCCCGGCAAAAGCGCACCTCAGCAGGGTCTGGAGGATCGTAGTCCCGGCCTTGAAGCTTCCCACAAGGTTACCGGAAATCTTGGAACGCCCGTAGGCGCGCACCCGGTAGCGGACCGGAATCTCGCAGGTTCGCATTCCGAGTTGGGCCGCCCTGGCCTGCATTTCCACCGTCCAGCCGAAGCCACGGTCTCTCATGTCCAGCTTGCGGAGCGCCTCCATCCGGATGGCGCGAAATGGACCGAGGTCGGTGTAGTGGACTCCCCACAAGAGACCGATGACCCGGGTCGCCAGCCAGTTGCCGAAGCGCTGCCAGGGTTCCAAAGCTCCGGGGTCGGCTTTTCCAAGGGCGCGCGAACCGACCACCATGTCATAGGGCCCCTTCTCCAGAGCATCGACCAGCCGTTGCGCGTCGGGCGGGTCGTCGCTCAGGTCAGCGTCCATAAAGACCAGGGTCTCAACGCCTTCCGCCAGAGACTGGATTCCCGTCCAGCACGCTCTGCCATAACCGCGACGAGGTTCGGCGAGAACCCGCGCCCCGGCCTGGGAGGCCTTCTCCGCCGTGGCATCCAGGCTGCCGTTGTCGACGACTATGATTTCGTCGAATAGTCCCCGGGGGACGGCTGCTATGGCCCGGCCGATGGATTCCTCCTCGTTGAGGGCGGGAATGATCAGCGCCCTTTTCGGGTGGGTTGCGCGAGATTCACCCATGAGAGAGAGATTATCCGAACCGGCCTCTTGAATAAAGGGCTCATCAAGAGCTCGGTTCGTCAATTGTCGAGACACGGCTCCGCCGGGTGATACTCCGTTAGAGCGCGGCTCCGCGGGCACGGCCCGCCGCCCGAAGGATCTTAAAAAGGGGAGCGTGTGCAGTGAAGGAGGAAATACTTCGATCATCGTTCCAACCCCCCGAAGCTCTCGACCGCAGGGGGCGGCTTCAGCCGTGCCGCCGGAAGCAAAGAGGGAGCGGCTGAGCTAAAGGCTGCCACTACGCCCTGCCCACAAAGCAGGCGACGGACCAGTGGAAGGAAAACCGCCTCCTGTGGTATAAAAAATGAGGTGATGACGAACAGGCAGAATCATCCTCCATCCCCAGGCACTGATCCTCCTCCTGCGCCGCGACGCAGGAAAAGGCACACGTACTTCTTCAATGCGCGCTACTGGCTGCGAGACCTGATTCTCTCGATCTGTATTGCGCTTGCAATCGTTTTCTTTCTTTATCAACCGGTGCAGGTGGAAGGCACCAGCATGATGCCGCGTCTGGGCGCCCATCAACGCCTCCTGGTCAACAAGTTCTTATACAAGTTTGAGCCCATTGCGCGCGGTGACATCGTAGTCTTCCGCTTTCCCGGCGATCCGTCGAAATCTTACATCAAGCGAGTCGTCGGGCTGCCCGGTGACCAGGTGGAAGTCCAGGAGGGCCGGGTGATCATCGACAATAAAGTTTTGCGAGAACCTTACCTGGCGCCGGGACATGGCGACCGGCGAAGCTACTCGATGATTCAAATTCCGCCCGGACACTATTACGTGATGGGGGACCATCGGGATTCTTCGCACGACAGCCGTCAATGGGGGACCGTGCATCAGAGCTCCATATACGGCAAAGCGGTTTTTTGCTACTGGCCTTTTGAATCATTCGGTTCGGTTGACTGACAGTTTGACTGATTCACCCCGCCCCTCTCGAATAAGCTGAAATAGCCGTGCCCGGAGGCACAAGTGGCCTCCTTCTCAAGGGGGAATGCTGGCCCTCGAAGGCGGGTGTGTAATAGGATGGCAGGAACTCCATGCTCACTCGGGAGACGGGATGGAAGCAATCCTCACCTTAGAAGACGGTCAAGTATATCGGGGGCGCGGTTTCGGCGCCTCCGGCGAACGTGCGGGTGAGGTTGTTTTCAATACCTCCCTTTTCGGCTATCAGGAAATTCTCACCGACCCCTCCTATGCGGGCCAGATCATTATTCTGACCTATCCGCATATTGGAAACTACGGGACAAATCCCACCGACGTGGAGTCGGCACGGGCCTTTGCCGAAGGGCTTGTAGTCCGTGAATTGAGCCAGAGGTCGAGCAACTGGCGCGCCTCTGAGGAAATCTCCGAGTACCTGGTGCGTAACAACGTTCCTGCCATATCGCATATCGACACTCGAGCCCTGGTTCGGCGGCTTCGCCAGTTCGGCTCGATGCGCGGGGTCCTTTCCACTGCGGATCAAAATGTGGAAAGGCTGGTGGCCAGGGCCAAGGCATCTCCCAGCATGGTGGGGCGGGATTTGGCCTCAGGCGTAACGACTCGCGCTCCCTATGATTGGAACGAACCGAGCAGCCGGATATTCGATGGGGCCACGGGTTCCTCCCCCGCCGGAGGCGCCTCCGAGACCCGGTTCCGGGTGGTCGCCTATGATTTCGGAATCAAGCAGAACATCCTGCGCCAACTGGTGGATCGAGGTTGCTCGGTGACGGTGGTTCCTGCGTCCACTTCAGCGGATGACGTTCTGGCCCGAAAGCCGGACGGCGTATTTCTCTCGAACGGCCCGGGAGACCCTGAGCCGCTCGAATATGCCGCCCAAAACATAAGAAAGCTGATTGGGCAAGTGCCCATCTTCGGAATCTGTCTCGGCCATCAGGTTCTGGGATTGGCTTTGGGTGGCAAAACCTTCAAGCTGAAATTCGGTCACCACGGCGGCAATCACCCGGTGATGAATCTGGCAACCCGGAAAATTGAAATCACGGCGCAAAACCACGGGTTCGTAGTGGACCCGGATTCGTTGAAGGTGAGCGAGATCGAGCTGACGCATATGAACCTGAACGATTACACGCTCGAAGGGTTCAAGCATAAATCGCTGCCACTGTTCGGCGTTCAGTATCATCCGGAAGCGTCGCCGGGGCCGCATGACTCACGATACCTCTTTGACGATTTCCTCGCTCTGATGCGGCAGTTTTCGAAAAGGGCATAGCTCACTTAACACTATAGGGCATAGCGTTATATGGGATTGATTCACTTCGAGAGAGTAGTCGATGTCCAGCGAAACGCGATCAAGCCCTGGAGGGGGTATCAGCTTTTTCGGAGAGTTACGAATCCGTCCGCCCACGACCCCTCGGGTCAGGGTCGTCAAAACACAACCCGTCAGGGCACGGCTAATTCGCCGCGGCGAACGTGCCCTGACGGACCACGCCAGTCATAGTCGGCAACGAGCGGGGCTTCCGACGCTGAGGCGATGTGAATCATCGGGACCGATTGATTTGAGATATCAAGTAAGAATCTGAATATGCCCAAGCGTAACGACATCAAGAAGATTCTGATTATCGGCTCGGGGCCGATCATCATCGGCCAGGGGTGTGAGTTTGACTACTCGGGCACGCAGGCCTGCAAGGCTCTGAGAGCGGAAGGCTATGAGGTGGTCCTGGTGAACTC
>JAPUME010000103.1 GCA_027294185.1 Acidobacteriota bacterium
GAGCTGGACTTCATAGTTCGGCTGCGTGGAGGGGTAGTCGCCCGGCTTGATCCACTCCCCCTGCTCCAGACAGATGACCTTCACGCCTCGGTCGGCAAGACGCTTGGTTACGGCCGCGCCCGCCGCTCCGGACCCGATTACGATTACGTCAACCTGCTCTTTTGCCACAGGACAACCTCCCTTGTAGAGGCGGGTTTATCCCGCCACGGCAATGGCGACGTAAGGGCCGCAGCTACCTCACGGCACCTCGCGGTAGAACTTCGGCTTCTTGCGCACGTTTTCGAGGATTGACTCGTCAAAGGGTTTCATGTCGGGCCCCGGCGCGTTCGTCCCGTGGAACTCGTAGCCGATCTTCGGCCAAACTTTGGGGCTTGTGTAATAGGCCTCGTAGACCAGGTCGCGGAGGATTAGGAATAAATTGGGCTGACTCCCGGATTGGAAAAGCCCTCCACTTTTTCCTTCTTCGGCAGATTCCTTCTCAAAAGCTTCGAGCAGCTTCACTCGTTCCTCAGCGCCAAGTTTTGAGAAAGTTCGGCTATGGCCTGATTGGCTGGATTGTTCAAGCCGGGTGAGCGCGGTTCGGATCTGCTCATGAAGCTCGCCAACCTCTCCGAGCACGACCTCGATATAGCCTACGGCTCCGACCTCGCTTGCGGCGGGCATGGGGTCCGTGGCGGGGATGATCTCATCGGCAGCCGCTTCGAGGTTCGCTCTTTCCAGGGTGGAGAGGACCTTCGAATCGGAGCCTTTGCTTTGGGCCTCTAAGGCCCTGGCCCAGATGGCTTCGACGCTTCCGGGCACCAGGCTTGCGGCACTGCCCAGAACGATGAGCGACCCTTTGAGACCTCCTTCCAGCACCTTTCGACGAGTGAGTTTTTTCCCCATTGAGGTCCTCCGTCAGGAAAAGGCGTCCTTACAATGGCTGGAGACTGGAAAAGGACGGCCTCGGTTTTTTGCAACATTCGGGAAACATGAGACGAATCATTTGGGAATTCGCCTGCATTGTACTGCCGGGGGTCGGAGGAATCAATCAGGGTTCTGAGGACCTGCACAGAAAGCTCATCGAACCGGAAATACCATGAGAATCATCGTGAATAAGGATCGCCTTCGCCGCCGGATTTTCCGACCCTGTGTTACAATCAGTTGATTGTATGTGTGGCGGCGGAATTTGCTGCCTAGTCAGTTCCAGCCAACTGACCAGCCTGGCCTACTCGTTGGCGTGGTTATTCCGGAATAGCCGCAAGACTCTGCACGTTGACGCTCGAAGCCTTCGATCCTTGATTCGGTTGGGACCCGCCCGTAAGGGTTCTAAGTTCGATTGAGAGATCCTCCCGCCGCCTCCTACGAGGGGACAATTATTCCTGAACAGGGCAGGGAGTAAGGTATTCCCTCGGTGCTCCGAAACATTCGAGTAGTGGGCGATCCGACTCCCCGAAGCTACGACCGAAGGAAGTTTTCAAGATGAGGGCAAAGCTCCTCAAATTCCTGCGAAACAACGTCCTGCTGGTGGTTCCGGTCCTCCTTGCCGTCGGCGTGCTGGTGCAGGGTGCTTTACAGAGTGGCCGCGAGGGGCCGAGCGATACGGTGGAGGCCGTGAATGAAGTGGATTCCACGCCTCCCGTCCGATTTGTGGACAAGTCTTCCTGGGTATACCTGAGCGACTATGTCACACAACTTACAAGAGGGGCCACTTCCTCGCTGGCCCTTGTGGGACGGCAACAGACGACAGGAGTGTTTCTTGAACCGGATCTGGTGCTCACCTCTCTTGAAGCGATTGAGACTCACCAGGTGACGCGGGTTGAGCTCGCAGACGGCGTCCTTTCGACCGGCAGCGTGCTTGGGTACGACACCGAGAACGGTGTGGCAATCATCAAACTGAGTCCCGGAGTTACGGCCCGGAAATTAGTCATAAGCCCGGTGGCAATGAACCCGGGTTGGGCCGTCGCGGTCGGCCTCGATGCAATGGGTTCAACCGTGACATCGATCGCCTTGTTATCTCTTCCCAATTCCGGGGGCTCACTTCACAACTCTGCTCCTCTTCCCATCACGAACATCCACCCGCCTCCCGGAGCCAAGGGAGCGGCCGTGTTGAACCTGGACGGGCAACTCGTGGGATTCATACCGGCGGCCCCAGGCAGTCGTGGAATCTGGGGAAACAGCCTGCCGCAGTTGGTCCGCCAAATGAAAAACGGGGGGCCGATTCTTCGGCCCTGGATCGGCCTGGAAGTTTCTCGAACGGAGCCCGGCATTCTTAAGCACCTGGAGTTGTCCTCCGGTTTGCTGGTGCTGTCGGTGTTCCCGCAAGGGCCCGCGTTGCGGGCAGGCGTGCGGGCAGGAGATATTCTGCTCGAGTTAAATGGGAATTCGGTCCGCAGCCTGGAAGAATACGGTGGAATTCTGGCGAGCTTCTCCAAAGGCGCTTCTCTCGAGTTGAAGTTGAATCGCGGCTCCCGCACGATCACGCGAAAGATCGAGGTCGGTGAAGTTTCCGACAAACAGCGCCTGACGGCTGGTGGCGTCTGGGTCGATTCGCTGGGCGTTTCACTGAAGTATGAAAGACGGGCCCTTTCTCCCGGAGGAAGACGGGTCCCGGGTTTGCAGGTGACTTACCTCGCGCCCGGAGGTCCGGCCTACGCCGCCGGGATTCGGAGCAGGGATTTTCTCCTGTCGATGGGCGGGCGAGGGGTTTACAACTCCACGCAGTTCCGCAGGCAATTTGAAAGGTCCTCGGAGGAAGCAGTGCTGGTCAAGCTGCTGCGCGATGAAAAACAGCACCTCGTTCTTTTAGGAAAACCAAAGCCTGATGAAGCTCCTTAGTCTGCCCTCTCGCGCCCAGGTCAAAATTTGGGCCAAGGCCGTTACCCGCCTGATTCAGCTTCCTTTTCTTCCGGAAGAAAACTTCCTTATCTTCTTGTCAATCGTAATCGGTGCTTTGACGGGCGTCTGTTCGGTCGCGTTTATCCGTATCCTGGGCTTGTGCGAGAATTTATTCTTTGTGTCTCTCGCTTCGAGGCTGGACTTTTTCGGGACGGCTCGGGTGTTGCTGCTTCCCGCCGTGGGAGGCCTGATCGTCGGACCCCTGATCTGGAGGTATGCGCGCGAAGCGAGGGGACACGGTGTCCCGGAGGTGATGAAGGCCATTACCACCGGCGGGGCCCGGATTCCAATTCGAGTGGCGGTGGTTAAGATTCTCGCCTCGACCGTGACCATCGGCTCCGGAGGCACGGCGGGCCGGGAAGGCCCGATGGTTCAGATCGGAGCGACCATCGGATCGAGCCTCGGCCAGCTCTATAAGCTCTCGAGCTACCACCTGAGGACGCTCGTAGCCTGCGGGGCAGCCGGAGGGATTGCCGCCACCTTCAACGCGCCGATTGCCGGGGCCATATTTTCCCTGGAAGTCCTGATGGGGCAGACCTCGCCGGCGTTCCTTCTGGTGCTTTTGAGCTCGGTAACTTCCTCGATCGTCAGTCGCAGTCTGCTGGGAAATTATCCGGCGTTTCTGGTTCCTCCCTATGAGTTGGTGAGTTCGTGGGAAGTGCTGCTTTACATTCCTCTGGGATTGTTATGCGCGGGGGCGGCTCGACTCTTTGTTCACTCGTTGTACCGGGCGGAAGAGATTTTTGAAGCGTGGAAGTTTCCTTCCTACTTCAAGCCGTGCGTGGGGGCGCTGGCGGTCGGGGTAGTCGGCACCTACCTGCCCGAGGTGTTCGGCAACGGCCTGCCCGCGGTTGAGAAAGCCTTGCATGCCAGCCTGTCGTGGCAGGTCCTTTGCATTCTTTTTTTTGCAGAAATTTTCTGTAACTCCGCAACGCTGGGTTCGGGCGGATCGGGAGGGGTGTTTGCTCCCGCGCTCTACATTGGAGCGATGCTGGGAGGGGCTTTCGGCTCGGGGGTACATTACCTCTGGCCAACCAGCACTGCCGGTGCGGGAGCCTACGCGCTGGTGGGCATGGCGGCCGTGTTCGGCGGGGCGGCACATGCGCCGCTGTCGGCGATTCTAATCCTGTTTGAGATGACGAATGACTACCAGATTATCCTGCCGTTGATGGCCGCTACGGTAACGAGCGTCTCGCTGTCCCGGCGGCTGGCCACCGACAGTATTTACACGCTGAAGCTTCGCCGTGCGGGGCTGGTATTCGACTATGGCGGGAGTACAGGCGTAGAGAAGCCAAAGGTTCCAACCTCCTGAAATCCCTCCCCGATGCGCGCCCGCGCCGCTGCCGGGTCGCGGAACCGAACCCTCTCCAGGAGGCCTTCAAGGTCGGATGTAAGCATTCCACTTTATTATACTCCGGTGCAGGTCAGGAGAAAGGTAGGAGGAAAAAATCGGATTCAGGGTGGAGAGAGGTTGGTATCAGGGGTCGCTCACATATGAAATGTGTTTTTCGCCCACTCCACGGATTTCAGGTAGAGATCGGGGACGGTCTCTTCATCCAGATTCAGCTTTCTCGCCTTTTCCGCGAATGACCGCCAATCCGCAGCCTCGTAAGCAATAACGGTCTCATATACATCCCGAAAGCGATTCTCGACCCCCAGGAGAGCCTCTTTAACTTCATGGGAAATGGGCATTTTCTCCAGAATTTCGGGGAGGGGTCGGTCCAGAACGGCGTCAATCAGCGACATCATGCCCAATAGAAAAAGATCGTTCGACCGGTTCGTCATTCCGATCTTGGGAGCCAATGACTCGCAAAACACAGCGCGAACGATGACACTTACGACCAGTTCCGGTGGTTTGTCGGCTCCCATGGCGGCCATGGCAATCAGAGAGGCCCACTTCTTGAGTTCTTCCTCCCCCAGCAGAGCCAGCGCGTGGTGGATCGATCTAATCTCCGTCCGGAAACCGAAGAAGGCGGAGTTGAGGTACCTCAAAAGCTTATAGGTGAGAGAAGCCTCGAGCTTGATGATGTTTTCGAGCTCGACCAGATTGATTTCCGGCTGGTTTACGGCCTGAAGGACGCGCAGGTAGTTGAGCTTGTAGCCCGGAATATCCTGGGCGACGACGATCTCCGGTTTGCTGAAGAAGTATCCCTGAAAGTAGGTATATCCCATTTCCGAGGCCTGTTGGAGCTCACTCCTGGTTTCCACCTTCTCGGCCACCATTTTGATGCCCCGGGGGGAGAGCTTCTCCACCAGAGCCCTGCGGTCCATCTCCGTCGTTTCGCGGAAATCAACCTTTACGAAGTCGATCAGGGGTAGGAGGGGCTCAAGCCGTTCCTCGTAGATGAAATCATCCAGGGCAAGCATGAATCCCGCTCGCTTGAGCCTCAAGCAAGCGCCGACCACCTCGTCATCGGGTTCGACGCTTTCCAAAATTTCCACCACCACCTTGTCTTTGGGGAGCAGGGCGGCGTAACCCTTGATGAGGACGTTTCGGGTGCAGTTGATAAACGCGCGATCTCCTCCGGTGAGCTTTTCCATGCCCATCAAGAGAAGGCTGTCGACGATTACGCTGGTGGATGCCTGGTCAGGATCGCTGGCGTCAAAAAAGTTATC
>JAPUME010000104.1 GCA_027294185.1 Acidobacteriota bacterium
ATCCGGGCGCGACCGCGTTCACGGTGATATTGCGCGTAGCCACCTCGGCTGCCACCGCCTTGGTCAGCCCGATCAATCCGGCCTTCGAGGATACGTAGTTCGCCTGGCCGGGGCTCCCGGATTGCCCAACGACTGAGGTGATGTTGACGATTCGCCCATAACGGCGCTTCACCATACCCGCAAGCGCGGCCTGAATGCAGAGGTAAGCCCCGGTCAGGTTGGTATCCAGAACTTCCTGCCAATCGGCCCGTTTCATTCGAAGCACCAGCCCGTCCCGTGTAATACCAGCATTATTGACCAGTATGTCGATTTTCGAGAATTTCTCCTGCGCCCTGATGAATGCCGGCTTTATGGTTTCCGGATTTGCAAGGTCCAGGGAAACAACCTGTGCTTCGGGTCCCACTGCACGGACTTCATCGGCCACCTTTTCAAGACGCTCCAGATTACGGCTTGCCAGAACCACATCCGCCCCGGCCCGGGCCAGTTCCAGCGCGCAGGCTTTACCGATTCCCTGTGAGGCTCCGGTGATAAAGGCTGTTTTTCCACTCAGGTCCATACGGCTCAACCCGGCAACCTTCCCATTCCCCTATCCCATATTCACTGATAAGACTGATAAGAAGGATTCCTAAGCCGGAGTTCCGGAAGGGGCACCCAGATTTCGGACCATCTCCCCCACCTCACCCGAGTTCTGCGTCGAGTGACACTTGACTGCCCGGTCGATTTGCCTCAGAAGTCCCGTCAAGACCTTTCCGGGCCCGACCTCGACAAACTGAGTTACCCCGGCCTTGATCAACTGCTGCATGGCTCCGGCCCATTCGACGGGCGCGGTAACCTGCCGGCGCAAGCCCTCTCGAGCCTCCTCAGGATTCCTGAGGAGTCGGGCGTCGACGTTATTGACGAGCGGCACCTGCAAAGGACGAAAATCCGTGGCCAGAAGATCGGGCGCCAATTTCTCTTCCGCCGGTTTCATCAGGGCACAGTGAAACGGCGCGCTGACCTTCAACAGCACCGCCCGACGCACCCCCTGCTCCCTGGCCAAATTGAGGGCACGGTCAACCGCCGCGGCGTGCCCTGCGATAACGGTCTGCGTCGACGAATTGAAATTGGCGGGTGAGACGACCTGCCCCTGAGCCGCCTCCGCGCAGACGGCTTCGACCTGAGCCCGGTCCAGGCCCAGCAACGCGGCCATGCTTCCCTCGCCCTCCGGGACCGCTTCCTGCATATACTGACCCCTCCTGCGGACCAGCAATAGCGCATCAGATAGCGTCAGGGAACCCGCAGCCACCAGCGCTGAGTACTCTCCCAGGCTGTGCCCCGCCACGAAATCCGCCTGAAAACCCTTTTCCCGAAGCACCTCGAAAGCCGCAAGGGATGCCGCCAGGATGGCGGGTTGACTATTCGCCGTGAGGCGTAGCTCTTCTTCCGGGCCTTCAAAGCAGAGCGCAGAAAGCGAAAAACCCAATGCATCATCCGCCTGCCGGAACACTTCTCGCGCAACAGGGAAGTTTTGAGCCAAATCCCGGCCCATACCGGGAGCCTGAGACCCCTGCCCCGGAAACAGAAAAGCGACTTTACTCAAGAGATTCCCTCAGACCTGCCCGCCTCATCCCCAAAACTCTTCAAGGCTTTTCCAATGGTCTGCAAACGGGAGACATTTCCCATTACCAGCGAAGCACAACGCTGCCCCAGGTAGCACCTGCTCCAAAGGCCGTCATCAAGATCAGGTCATTCTTCTTGATGCGACCGGACCGCACACATTCGTCCAGGCAAATGGGAATCGAAGCGGAGGAAGTGTTCCCCACACGTTCGATATTGGAATAGACCTTTTCCGGCGGCACGCCCAACCGCTGCTGCACGGCGCCGGTAATCCTTCGATTGGCCTGATGGGGAATAAAAAGGTCGAGCTCTTCGGTGGTCACACCGGCCTGTTTCAAGGTACGCAGCGAAACCTGTTCCATGCTCCGAATGGCGACCTTGAACAGTTCATTGCCGCGCATCTTGATGTAATGGAGGCCCTGATCGATCGATTCATGCGAGGCCGGGTGGGCGGTTCCTCCTCCGGGGATATAGAGCTGCTTCGCCATTTCGCCGTTGGTGTGCATCTCAGAAGCGAGAATCCCCGAGGGGGGATCGACCGGAACCACCACCGCCGCGGCGACCCCATCGCCGAAGATCACACAAGTGGTCCGGTCTTTGTAATCCACATAGCGTGAGAGAATTTCCGCTCCAATCAGGAGCACGCAGCGTGCCTTCTCGGTCTTGATGAATTGTTCGGCAACCGTCAGCCCGAACAAAAAACCCGAGCAGGCCGCCACCAGGTCAAAGGCCAGACAGGGCGGAGCTCCCAATTGATGCTGTACGAAGGCGGCGGTCGCCGGCAGCGGCATATCCGGAGAAATCGTCGAGCAGATGATCATGTCGATGTCTTTGGGTTTGTGCCCCGACATCTCCAGGGCCCGGCAGGCAGCCTGAACCGAAAGGGAAGAGGTTGTCTCGTGCGGCGCAGCTTGATGGCGTTGCTTGATGCCGGTCCGCTCCGTGATCCACTGGTCCGTGGTATCCACCATCTTTTCGAGGTCGGCATTGGTGATGATCTTTTCGGGTAATGCGGCTCCCGTTCCCACGATTCCCGCTGTTCGTGCCGCCATTCAGTTTCCTTCCCCGGGGTGAATCTGGTGAATCCACCCCCTGGAGCTTCTGTTTTTGCCGTGAAACGGGCGGACCCTACTTTCCCGCCCAGGGTCGGGGTTCCCCGCCTGCCTCGGATTTGGGTTCCGGTGCATGAACGCCTGCCAATTCGGCTTCAATCTTCTCATTGACCCGGCGATCGGAGAAATCACCGGCCAGGCGGATCGCATTCTTGATGGCAATCCCGTTCGAGCTGCCGTGGCAGATGATGCATCCCCCGCGAACCCCCAGCATCGGAACGCCGCCGTACTCGGAGTAGTCGAGACGTTTCTTGAACAGTTTCAGGGCCCGCCGAACCAGGACCGAGCCGACGATCGAGGACAGGTCGCTCGACAGGGCTTCTTTCAGCAGAGTGCCGAAAGTTTCCACCAGCCCTTCGCTGATCTTCAGGGCCACATTACCGATGAACCCGTCGCAGACGATGACATCCACGCGGCCGTTATAGAGATCACGGCCCTCGACGTTTCCGACAAAGTTGATGTCGAGCGCCTTCAGCAGTTGGTGAGCCTCGCGGGTGAGCTCGTTTCCCTTGACATCCTCTGTCCCGTTCGAGAGCAACCCGACGCGCGGCTTTTCGCCTCCCAGGATGACGCGGTAAAAAATCTCGCCCATGACGGCGAACTGTTCCAGGTGCTGGGGCTTCGAGTCCACGCTGGCGCCGATATCCAGCATGACCGAGGGCCGCCCGTCTGAGGTGGGGAAGATTCCCGCCAGCGCGGGCCGGTCCACACCTTCCAACCCTCCCCACAGGAGCTTTACGGCAACACCCACCGCACCGGTGTTTCCGGCGCTGATCAGCCCGTCGGCCTTTCCGTCCCGCACCAACTGGGCCCCGACTCGAATGGAGGAGTCCCGTTTGCGTCGAAAAGCGCGCGCGCCGGCGTCCTTCATGGTGACGACCTCGCTCGCGTGGACGACCCTTACGGGAAGGCCTGATATGTCGTGCTGGGCTAACTCCTTCCGAATCAACTCTTCCCGGCCCACCAGCAACACTTCCACACCGTGTTCTCGGGCGGCGAGCACGGCTCCCTCCACCTCGCTACGGGGCGCCAGATCGCTGCCCATCGCATCTACTGCAATTCGCCGCATGGCTCGTTCGTCTCGGAGGAATTCCGGAGTTTCGGCTAACTGCTTTCGACCAGCACGGTTTCTCGCCCGCGATAATGACCGCATTGCGGGCAGGCACGGTGCGGCAACTTCATTTCATGACAATTGGGGCACTCCGAGAGCGAGTGGGTCGTCAGGGCGTCGTGCGCCCGGCGTCGGTTCCGCCGCGCCTTGGAGTGCCTCCTCTTTGGGTTCGGCATATTTCTGTCTCCGGGGGATTTCCTGATCTTGCTTAATGCTTTTTCAAGTCGGCGAAGGGGGATTCGCGGTCGGGCCCCTTGCATCCGCAATTCGCTACGTTCCGGTTGGCACCGCAGGTGGGGCAGAGACCCTTGCATTCGGGCCGACAGACCGCCTTCATCGGAACCGCCAAAATCACCTGCTCGCTTACCAGGTCCTTTAACTCGATCCCGTCCCCGGTAAAAAAGGAAACCTCGGATTCTCCCTTCGAGATCTCAACTTCTTCCTCGCGGGCAATGGTTCGCCGGGGCCGATAGAATAAATCCAGGTCCTTTCCTACCGATATCTCCACAGGCTCGAGGCAACGATCACAGCCGTGGCGCACCACACCCTCCAGGTGTCCCCGGATGCGAATTTCACCGCCGACCAGCTCCGCCGACCCCGCAAAGAACAAGGCGGAGAGCTGTTCAACCTCTGCCCCGCGAAAATCCAGGACGCCCGGGTCGTAGGTGGTTGAAAACTCAACCTCGTCGCGCTTCAACTCCTTGAGGCTTATAAACACTGTACCTAAGTCTCACGGGGATAAGAACCTAGATTATAGCCCCCCCTGAGGGTATGTCAACCGCACCCACCCTTCAAGCCCTCCC
>JAPUME010000105.1 GCA_027294185.1 Acidobacteriota bacterium
CGCGTGATTTGCCATCTTTACCCGCTCGAATGGAAAAGAAATTGAGTCCCACGGCCGAGTTTCTATTATAAGCTATGTTTTTCTTCGGAGTCGTGACCAGCCGCCGGAGTAGTTATGGTTAGGAGCCTGAGGACGAAAACAAAGGATCAACACCCGTCCCGCAAGGGCCGCTGGCATGCGCTCAGTCGAGTCCTGGGGGAATCCTTCCGGCGTTTCTATAACGAGGACTCTCCCAACCTTGCGGCTTCGATTGCGTTCTATGCCCTGCTATCGATTTTTCCCCTCTCTCTGATCTGCCTGAGCTTTTTCGGCCTCTTCATAAAAAAGTATGAACTGAGCGAAGGGCTGGCTCTCGTGCTGGCGCGCTACCTTCCGATGCAAACCGACTTCATCTTCGGAAATTTGATCTCCATCTCTAGTTCATTCGGGAAGGTCACGACGCTTTCCGCGCTGCTCTTGCTGTGGGCCGCCTCCGGGGTATTCATGCCGATTCAAAAGGCGCTCGATCGGGCCTGGGAGATCAAGGTCAGCCGCCCCTGGTGGAAAGGGCAATTGGTGGCGGCGGAAATGGTGTTACTGGTCAGTATCCTGGCGCTGATTTCAATAAGCCTGACGGGAGTCAATATCTTTCTTGAACCGCTGCTCAGACGCCTGGGGTGGACACAGATGCCTGCTCCCGTGGACTTCGTTCTTCATGGGAGTGTGCTTCTCGCTTCGTTCGGAGTTACGGTTCTGCTATTCCTGCTGATCTACCAGCGATTGCCGAACCGTTCTCTGCGGATTCGAGAAGTCCTGCCGAGCGCACTGTTTGCCGCCCTGTTCTGGGAGGCCGCACGGGCCGCATTCACCCTGCTTTTGCCCTTCTTCAACTACAAGCGTCTTTACGGCTCCATCGGAATGGTCGCCATGCTGATGAGCTGGATTTACATCTCCTCTCTCATCATGCTGCTCGGCGCGCAAATCTCCGCCGTGCTCTATCGAACCGTGTTCGTTCCCGAGCAGTCTAACCCGCCGCCCGGACCCGAAGCGGACGTTCCGGCCTCACCGGGAAAAGCCGGGGCCGGCCGGAAAGTCTGGAGCGAAAAGTCGTCACCCTGAGGGAAACTCCATTGGAACGGAGCGTCACCGCTCCGTCGCGGTCGGTGCGGTAGATTTCGGCTCCCATCCTGCGCAACCGGCTCAGCGTATCCGAGCTGGGCAAACCGTAGGGTCTTGATCCGCCGGCGGTAATCAAGGCAATACTCGGACGCAGGTGGGCCAGAAATTCCTCCCCCGAGGCCGCACGTGCTCCGTGCCGCGCCACCTTCAGAATTTCCACGGGCTTCGATTCGAGCCCCACAAGTAACCGTCTCTCGACCGGCTCTCGGATATCGCTCGCAAGAAGAACTCCCGTGTCTTTCCATTCCAGTCTCAAGATGAGCGATCCGTCCTCACCGTTTTCCTGCTCTTGCGGCCAGAGAACACGGATGCGGACTCCACCCCGGTCGAACCGCTCACCCGCAATGCAGTGGCGAATGGGAATCCCGCGTTCGCGAGCCAGGGCCAGGAGGGTCCGGTAAGCCGGATGGGAACCCGAGCCTCCCACCCAGACCTCACCCACATCGAAATTCTTCAACACGCTCGCAAGGCCTCCCACATGATGCTCGCGCGGAGCGGTCAGGGCGACCACGTCAATTCTCCGAATCCGGCGCGACCACAGGTAGCGTGAAACCACTTCCTCGCCCACATCCATCCGGTTGGCAGATCTGCCTCTTCCCTCAATCCCTCCCCCATCCACCAGCATTGTGGACCGGTCCGGGAGGCTCAAGAAGATCGCATCTCCGTAGCCAACATCCAGTGCGGTGACCTCCAGCTCATCGGGCGCCAGGTCGGCACGGAAGGGACTCACGGCAATCAACAAGGCAAATCCCGCCGCAACCGGACCGGCAAACGCCACGCCCCGGCGGAGACATATTGCCAGGCCGACTGCCACCCAGGAAATTCCGAATCCAAGGGCCACCCACATAGGGGGCGAGGGAACCCGGTAGGCCATCCACCCGGGTAATCCGGAAATCTCGGTCAAACCGGAGAGGAGCGACAACAAGGCCGCCAGCAGCTCGGCCAACGGTTCCGCCCCTGCCGGCCAGGTTATCGCCAGAAAGGAACAGGGCAGGCCCAGGGCCAGGATCAGGGCCAGCAACGGTATCGCCACTGCATTGAGTCCGATCCCCACCAGGCTGACCCGGTGGAACGATTCCACCATGGGAAGAAGCAACCCGATCTGAAGGATGGCGGTGAAGATGACTGTGTTGACGACCCAAAATCCCCCTCGCAGCGGCCACAAAAGGATACTTCGAGCCACCTGCAGTGATTGAAGCGGTCCACCCAGTTGCCTTCCAAGCCACCCCACCGCGGCCCGTAGGTCCAGCCGCAGCTGCGCCACTCGGGGCGCAAGCCTCCCATCCAACTCGACGTTCTCCAACTGATTCAGTCCCCGTCGGTAGGGTTCCGTCGTTGCCTGGAGCAGAGGCACCACCAGCCCTGCAATCAGCAGGACGGCGGCAAAGGAGAGCTGAAAGCCGGTCTCGAACAACCAGGAGGGACGAATCAGCATCAGGGCCAAACCTGCAATCCCAATGGCGTTGAGAAGGGAATGCTGCCGCAGCAGCAATCTTCCCACCAGATAGACGGAGATCATCAGCAGCGCCCGCAGCGTGGGCGCCCGAAGGTCGATGAGGAGACAATAGAGTGAAAGGAACCCGATTACGACAGGAATGCGATGGGCCTCGGATAAACGGATTAATTTCAGGATGCCATGGCCGATAAGAGCCAGCAATCCAAGGTGCAGCCCTGAGATCACCAACAGGTGATACAAACCGGACTTCTGAAATCCCTCGACCATTTTCCGATCTAACGATGTGCGGTCCCCAAGCAGCAAGGCCTTCAACATGGCGCCCCAGCGCCCCTCAGCCGCCCAGGGTGCATAAATGCGATCAATCCCATCGAGCAACTTTTTCCGAACCACGGTGGCAGTACGAATCCACCGGTTCCCCTTCCCGCTTCCAACTTTTTCGATGTGGTGCCCTCTTCTGAGACTGGCCGTCAGGTAGAGATCGTCAATCTGCTCCATCCTTCTCCGGTAGTCGAACGAACCCGGGTTGTGGAAATTCCGGGGTCTGCGCAACGTGACCCATGCGCGATTCGAATCTCCGTAGCGGAGCTCCAAAGGGTTCGGAACCTCGTCGCGCGCAAGCCCGGGATTCAGAGAAACCCACAACCGGACCTTTCCCTGCGCCGAAGTGGAATAATCGGACCCTTCGGCAGCCGTTACCTGCAGGTCAAACCGAACCGAGGGTGCTCGAAGCAGCGGCGGGGACGCGATCCAACCCTCCAGTCGCACCGGTTCGGTCTCATCGATGACACCTCGCTCCACGA
>JAPUME010000106.1 GCA_027294185.1 Acidobacteriota bacterium
GTCGTCGCCGGTTCCATACCGGAGCCGCACCCGGCCGGGCGCGCCGGGCACAGAGCCTTCCAGGTCCTTCGGTCTCAACTCCGGCCCCAGCTCCTCCCTGGCTCTCCCTCGCCGAACCACGCCGTCGGCGCGACGCTCGGCTTTTTCGGTCACCCGCATCCAAACAATGGCCGAGGTATCGGTCACCTCGCCGACTTTGACGCCGGTCGCCTGGCGCGTCTCATCCACTCTCGGTGTGGGTGTGCATGAGGCCAGTAATGCAAGACCTGCAAGAATCTCTAACCCCAACAGAGGACGGAATTGAACCAACTTACCCTCGCTCGGAAAACTGGATTGGGCCATTCTAGCCGAGAAAAACGCTTTGGGGGAAAAGGAAATTCTAGGACGAGTGGGAGTCCAATAGATGGGATTTGAACAGACGCCTCAAATCGGCCAGGGTCACATCATGGAAACTTTCAATCACGTTGTCGGCATCCGTTTTGGAGCGCAAATCCCGGGCGGGAAAGGTGGAGGCCAGTCCGATGCACTTCATCCCGGCCCGCTTGGCGGCTTCAATGCCCACGTAGGAATCCTCAAAAGCAACGCAATCGGAGGGCGGAACACCCAATTTCTGAGCCGCCAGAAGGTAGATACCCGGATCGGGTTTGGGACGTGGGAAGTCGGACCCGGTGGTGACGCCGCTGAAAACGGATTCGAGTTTCAGAGTTTCCAGAATGAATTCAACATTCTCACGGACCGCCGAAGAGGCCACACTCAGCGGCACGCCGGCCTTCCTGAGCTCCTCGATCAACGGCATCAGTCCGGGAAGCGGTTCTGCATGGGGGCCGAATACCTTCCGGAACTGCCCTTCGAGCGTCTCCTCCATCTCGATCATTTCCTTTTTGGAAAGGTCAGATCCAAAGAAGGCCCGAAAGCAGTCATGATTCCCATGTCCCAGAATCTGCCGAGGGAGGTCAGATGCATCGAACGAGATACCCTGTTCCCGGAGAAAATCCGCCCACTTCTGCACGTGAAACGGGTTGCTGTTGACCAACACTCCGTCCATATCGAAGATGACGGCCCCGGGGCCCTTAGGATTCTGCAATTTCGCTTCGCCTGGAATGTTCGCCATCTTCCCACTTCCCCTGTATCAGCGAGCCGATCTATCCGGCCTGCGGGGCCAGCCCGACAAACTTGGTACCATGGTCGATTTTCGGCAATCTGTCAAACCAACCTCAAAGCCCCCGCTCCCAAAAAATCCCTCCGCCATCTTTTAGATTAGGATTTAAGTTGACTTTATTAAACTACGTAATACGATAGTCGAAGGCAGAAGCGTGGCCGAAGGGTTTCGAGATTTCAGCGGGACCCGGCGGCGGCGGTTTTCAAAATGGGAATATGAAATGAGCGGGGCGCCCGCAAAGGGACGGCGGGTTGATTTCGCTAAACCGTTTCCCATTTCGAGTCGTTGAGCCCGTGAATCCGTGAATCCGTAAATCGATGATTCGCTGAATCCCGGAAAGCTTCAGCCAAATCGGTCGTTACAGTAAGAGCGCCAGCCTTGCTTTGGGAGCAGGGATCGAACGACCGTTCCAGGAATAAGAGTCGTCTCCTGAAAATGGCGCTGTACAAGTTCCTTACAAACATACCCGCACACCACGCCGGGGACCTTCGCAATCCGGTTCTCCTCTCCGTACTCACTCGACAAAATCAGACGAGATCGGCACTCAGGGGCGATTTGCGTCCGGAGCGAATGAGAAGATGAAAAAGGGCGACAAGTCCGACATTACATTTCTTGCTGCCGGTATCCTGCTGACCGGCTCCATCTTCACATTGGATCTGTTCCTTCCTCTGGGAGCAGCCGACGGGATGCTTTACCTGGTGGTGATGATGCTGTTGGCTTCCTCCGCATCCGGAAAGCGTTTCATGGTCCCGCTGGCGGCCGCCTGCTCCATCCTGACAATTGTGGGCACTTTCTATTCCCCCCCCGGGGGAGTTTTGGTGGCAGGGATCATCAACCGGTTCCTGACCCTGTTCGCCGTTTGGGGAGTCACAATCCTATCTCTTCAAAAGCGGCTCACCGAAGAGAACCAATCCAGCAGCGAAGAGAGGTTTCGCGAATGGTCGGACGCCGCCTTCGATGGAGTTGCGGTCCATGAGCAGGGCCGCATCCTGCAAGCCAATCAGAGCCTGGCCCGTATTTTCGGCTACGAGTTAGGGGAAATGAGCGGCATCGCGATCCTGAATCTGATCGCGCCGGATGCCCGCGGCCCCGTATCGAAAAACCTCGACTCGGATGTGAAGACACCCTACCCGGCAGTGGGGTTGAGAAAAAACGGAACGACTTTCTCGATTGCGATCTCCAGCCGGGTCAAACACGGAACGGATAATTCTGCCGGCTTTCTGGCCATCCAGGATCTCACGGAACGAAAACGGGCCGAGCAGCGATTTCACGATCTGGTCCACGGGATCGATACCATCGCATGGGAAGCGGATGCGGTAACCCTGAAAATCACTTTCGTAAATGATAAAGCCGAAGAGATTCTGAGTTACCCGACCGAGCGCTGGTTCACCGACCTCGATTTCCTGGTGAACCTGATTCATCCCGACGACCGGGAGCGCATTCTTCCGCTCACCCAATCGGCAATTTCGGCGGGAATGGATTACGAACAGGAATTCCGCGCTGTTGCGGCGGACGGGCGGACGGTATGGCTTCGCAATATCGTAAAGATCAATCGGGACCCGGAGGGCCGCGCTCAACAGCTTCGAGGCGTAATGGTGGATATCTCGGAGCGGAAACAGGCGGAGTCAACACTCAGGGAAAGTGAGGAGCGACATCGTAAGCTTCTGGAAAACTTTATCGACGGGGTCCTCCTTACCGTCGAGGGAAAAATTGCATATGTGAACCCCGTAATGTGTGAGCTGACGGGGTACAGTTCAGAGGAACTTCGAGGCCGGCCATCGACGGAGCTTCTTCCGCCGGAAGAGAGGGACCGGGCAAGAGATAGAATGTCTGCCCTTCTGGCCGGAAGCGCTGAACGTCCGGTTGTATATCACTACCAAAGGAAGCAGGGCGAGCTGGTGCCCGTGGAGGTGGGAAGCCGCCTCATCCATTACGGGGGAAAGCCGGCGCTATTGAGCGTCGTCCACGACATCAGCGAACGGGACCGCGCAGAGCAGGAGTTGCGCACGAGCGAAGAGCGCTATCGCCAACTTTTCGAAAACGCCAACGATCTCATTTACACGCACGACATGGAGGGAAACCTCACCTCATTTAATAAGGCCGGCGAACGGATCACCGGTTACACGCGCGAGGAAGCCCTGCGGATGAACATCGGGGAACTGATCGCGCCGCAGGATTTGGATACGGCTCGGGAAATGATGAGCCGGATCGCCGACGAGACGCCCTCCCCTCCCTTCGAGCTTTCCATCCTTTCCAAAGAGAATCGCAGGATCATTCTCGAGATCAGCCCCCGCTGGATTTATCAGGAGGGAAAACGAATCGGGATCCAGGGCATCGGCCGCGACGTGACCGAACGGACCCAGCTCGAGGAGCAGCTTCGACAGGCGCAGAAAATGGAAGCCATCGGCCAACTGGCCGGTGGCGTCGCACACGACTTCAACAACTTATTGACGTTGATCGAAGGCTACTGCGAGCTCTCCCTGAGTCATGTTGAATCCGGCACTCCGTTGCGCAAGTACATTGAAGCCATTCATAAAGCCGGCGAGCGAGCCACTTCGCTCACGCGCCAGCTCCTGGCCTTCAGCCGAAGGCAGATTCTCCAACCTCGCGTATTGGATTTGAACTCGCTGGTTACCGATATTGAAAAGATGCTTTACCGCTTGATTGGCGAGGACGTAGAACTGGTGACCAGGCTCGATCCCAACCTGGGAAGCGTTAAGGTGGACCCGGGACAAATCGACCAGGTCATTATGAATCTGGCCGTCAATGCCCGCGATGCCATGCCCGCGGGTGGAAAGCTCATTCTGAAAACCAGGAATGTGGAGCTCGAAGAACCCTGCACCCGCCCGCCCAACACCGTGCCCCCCGGCTCCTACGTCGTTCTCACGGTCGAGGACACCGGCCACGGAATGGATTCCGAGACTCAGGCCCATATGTTTGAACCGTTCTTCACGACCAAGGAACAGGGCAAGGGGACGGGACTCGGGCTCGCCACCGTCTACGGAATTGTCCGGCAAAGCGGCGGCTCCATCCTGGTCTCGAGCGTGCCGGACCAGGGTACAACCTTCGAGATTTTCCTGCCCAAAGTCGCCACACCTGTTGAAAAGGAGGCAAAAAAACCAATGGATAATGAGATTCGCATCAAAGGGAACCAAACCATTATGGTGGTGGAAGATGAGTATTCGATCCGAAAACTTGCCCGCGAGTTCCTCGAGGTCCAGGGGTTCAAGGTTCTGGAGGCCGCTTGCGGGGATGAAGCTCTGGAAATCTCCAAAAAACACAGAGGACCTCTGCATCTGGTGTTGACCGACGTGGTGATGCCGGGTATGAGCGGCCCCGAAATGATCAACCGCCTTTCCCCCTCCCACCCGGAAATGCGCGTGCTTTATATCTCCGGTTATGCCGACAGCAGAGTGGTCGACCGCAGTTTGATGAATCCGGGCGCGGAGTTTCTCCAGAAACCCTTTTCCTTTGCCTCTCTGGGGGAGAAGTTGAACAATCTGCTCTATAACGAAAAAGGGCCCCAACCCCACGCCTGAGGCCTTCCCGGCGCGCCGGCCTCGCCCGCAAGAGAGCGGCGCTGAATTCTTTCCAGAAAAAAACTTTCCCCTGTCTCAGAATTCTGGCAAACTCTGCAGTGCGGAAGCGATATCAACTCACCAAGAGTTACAGAAGGAGGTTTTTATCTCCATGGGAAGGAAAAGGTTTACCCGTCGTGACTTTATGAAGTTGGGGGCGGGCGGTGCGGCGTTGGGAGCCGCCGCCAGGGTTACATTGCTCGACCCGGGCCCACTCTGGTCTGCACAGCGCACCGTGGCGCCGTCTGACACCCTCCGTTACGGCATCATCGGCACCGGCATCCGCGGCTGTAACATTCTCCGGGGAGCGCGCCGGGTTTCCGGCATCGAGTTGGTCGCGGTCTGTGATCTTTACGAAAGCCGCCATCAGGCCGGGCGCGAAGCGATTGGAAAAGATGTTCCCGGCACGCGGGAATATAAAGAAATCCTCGACCGCAAAGATATTGACGCCGTCATTATCGCCACCATGGACCACTGGCATCGTCCGATACTGGAAGAGGCCTGTGCCGCCGGCAAGGACGTCTATTGCGAGAAGCCCATGTCTCATACCGTCGAGGACGGCTTCGCCATGGTCAAGGCGGCGCAAGACAACAGGAGAATGGTCCAGGTGGGCAGCCAGCGAGTCAGCTCGATTCTCTATGCCAAGGCGAGGGAGATCTACCAGTCCGGCAAGCTGGGCCAGGTAACGACCATCGATGCCTACTGGGACCGCAACACGGCCAGCGGCGCCTGGGTTTATCCGGTCCCGTCGGATTCCAGCGCCGAGGCGGTCAACTGGGATCGTTATCTCGGCAACGCGCCGAAGCGGCCCTATGATCCCCTACGCTTCTTCCGCTGGAGATGTTACCAGGATTACGGGGAAGGTCTGGCGGGCGACCTGTTCGTCCACCTGATCTCCGGCATCCACCTGATTACCGGCACGAACAGTATCCCCTCGCGGGCGCAATCCACCGGCGGCCTGTTCCGCTGGAAGGACGGGCGTGAATTCCCCGACCTGATCTGGACGTTCTACGATTACCCGAATTTCCGGGTCGGCATGCGCTGCAACCTGAACAACGAGGGCGGCGAGTTCATCGGCTTCTACGGAACCAAGGGAACCATGATCATACGGAATTCCACCCTCACCTATACGCCGCAGGATACCCGCCCCCGGCCCGAAGGCTACTCCATCAACGGATGGCCGGCGAAGCTGCGCAATGAATACCTGGCGAAGTATCGTCGGGAGCATCCTCGGCCCGACCCGCTCCATTACTCGGTCGACGCCGAGGGTGAAAGCTTCGAGGCGCCGCCGGGATATAGCGACACCTCCGACCATCTGGCGAATTTCTTCAACTCCATCCGCACGCGAAAATCGCCGGTGGAAAACGAGGTCTTCGGTAACAACGCTTCCATCGGATGCCACCTGTCCAATTACTCCTACTTCAACAAAACGGTGGCCGTGTGGGACGAAGCTTCAAAGACCATCAAGGGATAAGGAAG
>JAPUME010000107.1 GCA_027294185.1 Acidobacteriota bacterium
ACCCAGTCGGACCAGATTGCCACCTACATTCTTTACGACGCCGGTTATGATCCAAAGTCGATGGCGAACATCTTCCAGATTCTGGAGCAAAAATACCCTAAGCGCACCACACAGTTCTTTTCTTCCCATCCCAATCCGGGCAACCGGGTTCGGAATGTGGAACAGGAAATTCCACGGCTCGGACCGGCGAAATCCTACCGCCGGGACACGCAAGCCTTTCGGAGCGTAAAGCGGCAGCTCGGTTCCGTACCCTATTCCCAGAAGACCGAAGCGGCTGCCGGCGGGACGTCCCCTGCGAGTTCATCCGCTGCTCAGCCACCTCCACCGCCGTCGTCCCGGACGAGGATTTACGAAGCCGACGATTACCTCATGGAGTACCCGAGCAACTGGCAACTGCGAAAGGGAGAGCAGGATACGACCTTCTTTCCGGAGCGAGGCATGGTACCCCTTGAAGGGGGCGGTGCGGGGCAGGCCTACGGGGCTGTAGTGGGGTTCTACAGTCCTCAGTCGTCGAAAGGGTACCGGGGACTTGAACAGTTGACTCAGGAATTTATAACCCACCTGCGCGAGTCGAACCCCGAGCTTAAAACCGTGTCCAATTCGGGGGAACGATTCCGCGTTGACCGCCGCCCGGCCTATTCCCTGCTGCTCGACAACCCCTCGCCTCTCCAGGGAAGGCGGGAAACCGACTGGCTGGTTACCCTCCGCCGCCCCAAAGGGCTTTTCTATGTGATCTTCGTGGCGCCGCAAAAGGAATTCGCGACCTACCGCTCTACATTCGAATTAATGCTCGGCAGCATCCAATTTCAATAGGGCGAGTTTTTTAACACTCCTGCCGGGGCTGCTGATGCCCGCTGATGGAGAAAACTCCCTGGCTGATTTTCGGCAGGGAAGGGTTCTTGTTCGTGCCATAATTGCGGACTGTCAATGCGAGAGTGCGCGCTGCATGGGTCCTTTTACAGCGCCTGCTCGGTCGTTAGAAATCAGGAACGTTGGGGGTTTTACCTTTGACAACCTGTAGACTTGAAATCGCGAAAAGGGGCTGGCGGATGCTCGTTTGTTGCGGAAGCGTCCTCCTGGCTCTCCTGATGATCGGGCCCGATCTTCAGGCGCACCACGAAGCCATCTTTGGCCCGCAATCTTCGACGTTGATCTCCCAGAAGCGTTTCGTTTCCACCCAGTACTATCTCACCAACCAGGGGCGCCGGCCGAGTCCTCGAAGCCGATCCCATATCGGGATTTTGAGCGTCGGGACCTCTTTCAATGACCGATGGGGCGTTTCGGTTACCTTGCCCTTTGAAGCGGAACGGGATAGCGCCCAAGAATCGGCCACGGGCGTACAGGACGTGGTGGTAGGAATTCGGTACTACCCGCAGGTGAGAAGAAATCGATCTCTCATGGCGGTTCTTACTTTGGAGCCACCGACGGGCAATCTGGAACACCGGTCGTTCGGTGTCGGCGGTGGAGTCCTCTATGGTGTCGAGTGGAGGCATTGGTCTGTCCTTGCTTACGGCCTCGGGCGCACGGAGTCATCTTTCGAAACAGGTGAAAAGCGGGGTAATCGATTATTTCTGGGAGGGGGACTGGGTTACGAGAGCCGTGGTTGGCCTTTTAGTCCCCAGGTGGGCCTCTCGTGGGAGAAGACAGGGAGAAGTCGGGAGGAGGGAATGCTCTTGCCCGAGTCCCGCACTTCCGCCCTGATGGTCCACCCCACTCTGTCCAGAGAGATCGGCCGCAGCCTTCAGACTTTCGTGGTCGTCTCCATGCCCGTTGTTCAGGATAGCGGCCGTGAGGGTTGGCAGCGTTTCCGGATTGCCGCAGGAATGGTGTGGCATTTCTGAGGCGTGAAGTGCGATTCCGCTGATTCTTTTCATGGGGAAGAATTTCCCTAAAGAATTGATTTTGAGGAGGTACGAAGATGCGTTTTGCCAAACTCCCCCTGAGAGGCCCCTTTGTTTTCGCCGCCTTGGCGGTGCTGTGGGTATGCACCTTTATTTTCCCCAACCTCTGTGTGACCTCCCTGGAGGCCGCGACGAGAGCCAGGGTCGATTCAAAAATCATCGAAAGAATCTTCGGTGTCCGCGGCCAGTGGAATGGAGAAGTCTTCCAGGTCAAATTCCCCCGAAAGAGGCTGGGAGTCAGAGTTGCGGACGTGGATTTTCCGGCGGGCATGGGGCTAACCTCCTGGCTCTCCTTCAAGGGGGCAGGCGGCAACCAGGTGGTCGTGGCGGGTGATCTTACGCTGCGGCCCGATGAGGTGAACCCGGCGATCTCCCTCTTGCTCGAAGGCGGCATCCAGGTGACGGCCCTTCACAACCATCTTCTCTGGGAGGAGCCGCGGATTATGTATATGCACATTATGGGCCGGGGCAATGAGGAAGACTTGTCGAGAACCCTGAGGAGCGCCTTGCAGGTCATGCGGGACGGCACTTTCTCTCTTCCCTCCTCGGAATCTGCGGGTAGCCTGGATATTGGGGAGATTGAATCCATTGTGGGAACATCAGGGCAGGTGAATGGTGGAATCCTGAAGATCGTGGTCCCCCGCCGGGACCTGGAGGTCATCGCGGGCGGCGTGGAGATGGACGCGGCGATGGGCGTGAATTCGTGGATGACGTTTCGGGCCACCTCGAAGGGAGCCGTGGTCGATGGAGACTACGCGATGATTGAGGCAGAGGTGAATCCGGTGATTCGCGCGCTCCGCAGGAACGAGATCAAGGTTCTCGCCCTCCACAATCACATGATTGGGGATGAGCCTCGCATGGTTTTCCTCCACTTCTGGGGGGAGGGAGACGCGGCGGCCCTCGCGCGAGGGCTCAGGGAAGCCTTTGAAGAACTGGGCAGGCATTCCGGAGCGGATGGGGCTGGAGCGAATAGGGAATGACCCTCACTGCCCTCGTTGACACCAAGCCGCGGGGAGGTCGGGGAGAACTGGGGCATCGTGCGGCCGAGGGGTCGTTCGGCGGACGATATCGCGCACACCCACGCCCGCTGATCTCCCGGAGAATTTCGGAAGTCTACTCTCGGCCCGCTAGGGGTTGCCGCTGCCCGGGTTCGCCGGAGCCGATGCGGGGCTCGGAGCGGGTGCGGCCGTGGTGGTGGCGGACTCCACAGGATTCGCCGTGTTAAACCGCCGGACAAGATCGTCGGTGATATCGATGCTCTTGTGGATGTAAAAGACGGGAATCTGCGAGTAGTCGAGCACCAAAACATAGCCGTTCTGGGCGGCGTACTGGCTGATGATCTGCTGCATCTTGTCCACCAGCCGATTGAAAGCGTCCTGGGACTCGATCTGCGAATCGGCCTGGTAGTCTTCCTGACTCCGTTTGAGTGACCGTTGTTCCTCTTCCAACTGGCGAGCCAGACGGCGGCGTTCCGGTTCGCTCAGGGTGGTGCTCTGCTGCTGGTATCTTTGCTGTAGAGCCTGGACCTCGCGCTGCTTACTTTCGAGTTCCTGCCTGCGGGGCTCGAATTTCTTTTGAAGGTCCTCGGTTACCTTACTCCCCTCCGCCGTGGCGGCGATGGCCGCGTTCATGTTTACCACCGCAATTCGGGTAGGAAGAGGCGCGTCGGAAACCTGCGCTCTCAGGCCGGGGCTGCTCCCCCAGAGTAATGCAAAAGCCGTGACTATGACCCATCTGCCTCTCATTCAAGCTCCTTCACAAACCTAAAGATTTGCCTGTTCTCCATTGTACCGCAATTCCGCAGAATCAGAAAGTGCGGGAAACCGTGAACCCCAGCCGCGTTTTGCGCTCCTGCAGGCGAAAACCTGAGAAAAACGGGATGGCTTGGGCGAAGGTAATATCGTTCGGGAACAGATCCCGAGAAGGAAATGATTGGGGTGGCGTCAAGACCACGTCCTGGCGCATCACGTTTCGGGCCCAATAAATTCGGAAGGGCACGTTCATAACCGGCATCAGGACCTGAAATTCCACCCCGGTCGACATCCGCAGCTTTCCGTCGGTGGATGAGACCGGTTCAAGTGTATCCTCGAAAGGAAAATTAAAGATGTCCTGGGGAAAACGGGCCCTCAGGCCATCCAGCGTGTCGGGGCGAAGCTTGAGCTGGTTTCTGCGCAGGATCCAACTCGTGCCGGCATCAACGAAATAGGCAACGGTCAGGGGTCCAAAAACGGGAACTCGATATTCAAAGTTACCCACGGTCATGGCATCGGCGCCGGGGAAGGTTACCGTCGTGGAAGGGAAAGAGATGCGCGGTAGCGCAAGACCGTTTTCATCCACGGCCCGTGTGCCGTCGTCATTCAATTGCGGGACGCTGGAGGAGGTTGGGAAAAATACCAGCGGGCTGATGGAGCGGATGCGGAACCCGCGCAGATCGTTCTCGCCGCCGATGAAGAAGCGGGAGAAGGGCGGCGCCACGACGCCGCCGAACCCGGTGACCCACGAAGCTTGAATCCGCAAGCCCAACACGTTCCGTTTATGGATCGGTAGGAACTGCTTGAATTCGAAAATAGGCCGGAAAGATTTGACATTGCCGCCCAGAAGGCTGCCGGCAAACTCCGTGGCGAGAAAAATAGACCTGCCGCGGGTGGGGGCCCACTGGTTGTCGATGGTGTTATAGGTGTAGGTGGGCGTGATCTTGCTGGTGCGGATTCCTTCAAGCGAGTTCGGCGTATCGAATCCGCGGAAAAACAGGCCGCCAAAAATCGCCTCAGATGCAGCGCTGAACGTCTTCAAGCTGCTTACACTGTAGCTGTAGCTGAGGCCGACGCGGGCGAAACTGCGCCGCAAGGGGTAGCTTAGGAACACTGTAAATCCCGTGGAATTCTGCTGGAAATTCTGGAAGAACTGGTTCCCCTGGAAGACATTGGGGTCGAGACCTCTCAGCACGGCGGCTTGGCGCGCCTGGTCAAATTTGTATTCGCTCTTAAAGATGGTGAATCCGGTGGTCATCGACCGGTTAAAAAAGTAGGGTTCGGTAAAGCCGAACGAATAGGATTTCTGGAAAGTTCCGATCTGCGTCTGGACGCTGAGTGTCTCCCCCAGGCCGAGGAAGTTGTTGGTGGCGTAATTGATGCCCACAAAGTTGCCGGCCAGTCCGCTTACCCCGCCCGAGAAGCCAATCGACTGGCGCCCCCGCTCCTTGACGTTCAGGACAACATCCACTGTCCCTTCTTTATTGTTTTGCCGGACGTCGTAGTCTTCCTCCTTGATCACATCAAAGAAGCCAAGCTGGTTCAGGCGGAGCACGCTGATGTCCCAGAGCCGGGTGCTGAAAACGCCTCCCTCGTTGACGAACAGTTCGCGCCGGAGCACCTTATCGCGCGTCTTGGTATTGCCGGAAAATTCCACCCGGCGAATGAAGAACTGTTTGTCTTCCTCGAAATCCAGCGTAAAGTCGATGGTTCGTTTTGTATCGTCAAAATCGATTTCGGGAACGGCGGTAAAGTTGATGTAACCAAACTCTCCGTAAAGTTTCCGGAAGTCCT
>JAPUME010000108.1 GCA_027294185.1 Acidobacteriota bacterium
GTTGAAATTGACGAAAATCTCTTCCAATTTCCTTCAGGTATTGCTGGACAATTTCCGGATGGAAATCCTGGAAGAGATTGCGACAGCTTTCAAGCGCCTCTCTGAGGAAAGGCTGGGAATCGTCCGCGTGGAGGTCAAGGCGGCGGACCCTTTGACCGAAGCGCAGCAGAAGGCGCTGCAAAAATCCTTCGAGAAGATCACCTCCCTCAAAGTGGAGCTGGCGGTTTCCCATGACCCCGCCCTGTTGGGTGGTATGGTGGCGCGAGTCGGAAGCACCGTTTACGACGGGTCAGTTAAGAACCAGTTGGCCCAATTGGGCGAGCAACTCGTCTCTGGAATCCGGTAAAATCGACCCGACGGGGGAAGGAAGGCGCGAAACTTACAGGCAAGACGATTGATTCAATTGGAGAAATGAGACCTATTCATGGCTGAGATCAGAGCTGACGAGATCACAAAGATCATTCGCGAACAGATTGAAAACTACGAGCCCGGCATCAGTGTGAGCGAAGTCGGGACCGTCACCTCGATTGGCGACGGCGTGGCCAGGATTCACGGCCTTGAGATGGTCATGTCGGGTGAGCTGCTCCAGTTCCCGCATGATGTGGCCGGGCTGGCCCTGAACCTGGAAGAAGCCCAGGTCAGCGCCGTGCTGCTGGGCGACTACACGAAGATCAAGGAAGGCGACGAGGTTAAGCGGCTCAAGCGGATTATGTCGGTGCCGGTAGGAGAGGCCCTGGTAGGCCGCGTCGTCGATCCTCTGGGACGTCCCACCGACGGCAAGGGGCCCATCCTGACCGAGACCTACAATGCCATCGAGCGGCTGGCTCCGGGCGTGGTGGACCGGCAACCGGTTTGCGAACCTCTTCAGACCGGCCTCAAACCCATCGACTCCATGATTCCCATCGGACGCGGCCAACGCGAGTTGATCATCGGCGACCGGCAGACCGGCAAGACCGCCATCGTCATGGATACGATTTTGAACCAAAAGGACGAGAACGTAATTTGCATCTATGTCGCCATCGGGCAGAAGCGCTCCACCATCGCCCAGGTGGTGAAGATGCTTGCCGAATATGACGCCCTGAAGTATTCGATCATCATCGAGGCGTCAGCCTCCGACCCGGCGCCCCTGCAATACCTGGCCCCCTTTGCCGGATGTGCCATGGGGGAATACTTCCGGGACAAGGGCGGGCACGCGCTCTGCATTTTCGATGACCTCTCCAAGCATGCCATCGCCTACCGCGAGATTTCGCTGCTGCTGCGGAGGCCGCCGGGACGCGAAGCCTTCCCGGGCGACGTCTTTTATCTCCACTCGCGGCTTCTCGAACGCGCCGCCAAGTTGAGCGAAAAACTGGGCGGCGGCTCGCTGACCGCCCTTCCCATCATCGAGACGCAGGCAGGCGACATCTCCGCTTATATTCCCACCAATGTCATCTCCATTACCGACGGTCAGATCTTTCTGGAAACCGACCTGTTCCATTCCGGCATCCGCCCGGCGGTGAACGTCGGCCTTTCGGTCTCCCGGGTCGGCGGCGCGGCGCAGATCAAGGCCATGAAGCAGGTGGCCGGAACCCTGCGGTTGGAGCTGGCACAGTACCGCGAACTCGCCGCCTTTGCCCAGTTCGGAAGCGACCTGGACAAAGCCACCCAGGCGCAGCTCAATCGCGGACAACGGCTTACCGAGATTCTGAAACAGGATCAGTACGTGCCGCTCTCCGTCCTCCGGCAAATTGCCATCGTTTTCGCCGGCACCAACGGCTTCCTGGACGACCTGGAAGTCTCCGAATGCCTCGACTTTGAAAAAGGGCTCTACGAGTTTATGGAAGTCGCCCACACGGGGTTCCTGAAAGAACTGGGGCAGAAAAAAGTGCTGGACGATGAGCTCCGCGCGAAACTCAATGAAATTCTCGGCGCGTTCAAAACCAAGTTCAAGGCGGAGACCAGGGCGGGGGTGGCCTAAGTGCCGAACGTTCTCGACATCCGGCGCCGCATCCGCAGCGTTCGCAATACGCAGCAGATCACCCGGGCCATGAAGATGGTCGCCGGGGCCAAGCTCCACCGCGCCCAGGAACGGGCCTTCAACACCCGACCCTACGGCAACCGCACCTCCTCGGTCCTGAGCAGCCTGGCGCTGCGAGTCGAACAACGCGACCATCCCCTGCTTCAGGTCCGGCCGGTTCGCAAGGTCCTGCTGTTGCTGGTCACGGCCGACAAGGGACTCTGCGGCGCTTTCAACTCGAACCTGATTCGCGCCGCCCAGCACTACCTGGAAGAGCATAGCGATCTGGAAGTCAAACTTTACCCGATTGGACGCAGGGGACGGGACTCCTTCCGCAGGCGCGAAGCGCCTCTGGAGGATGAGCTGGTGAACCTGTTCGGACGGTTGGCGTTCTCGCACGCGCAACAGGTGGCCGCCCGCATCATCTCGCTCTATACCGAGCAGGCTTTCGATGCCGTGGACCTGATTTATAACGAATTCAAGACGGTCCTCACGCAGCAGCTGGTGGTCGAGCGCTTCCTGCCCATTCAGCCCATGGAGCCGGATGCCGACGCCGACGTCATCGATTACATCTACGAGCAGCCTCCGCGGGAAATTTTCCGGGTGCTGCTGCCCCGCTACGTGGAGATTGAAGTTTACCGGGCGTTGCTCGAGTCGGAAGCGTCCGAGCTTGCCGCCCGCATGACGGCGATGGACTCGGCCACCAATAATGCCGCCGAGATGATCGACCGGTTGACGCTGAACCTGAACCGCGTCCGCCAGGCCGCCATCACCAGAGAATTGATTGAAATCGTCAGCGGGGCTGCGGCGCTCTGAGTCCGCGCAGGGAAAAAAGGAAAGAGGTTTCTATGGCGAACAAGTTCGGAAAAGTCGTCGAGGTCATCGGCCCCGTCATCGTGGCCGAGTTTCCCGAGGGGTCGCTTCCGGCCATCTACAACGCGGTTCGGATCACCTCGGAAGGATTCGATGTGCCCACGCCGCTCGACATCATTCTGGAAGTGGAGCAACACATGGGCGAGGGCCGCGTCAAATGCGTCGCCATGCAGCCGACCGAAGGCATGGTCCGCGGCATGAAGGTCGAAGATAAGGGCGAGCCCATCACGGTTCCGGTGGGCAGAGCAACCCTGGGCCGCGTGAT
>JAPUME010000109.1 GCA_027294185.1 Acidobacteriota bacterium
CCCAGATTGTTTTTCGCGCACCGTGTCACCGCGGTGCCCAGACTGGCCGCTGCCGAAATTTCCACCCGAGGCCCATCGAAGAGAACCCCGTTTCTTTCCGGCGCAAGCTGCAGTGCAATCGAACGCAACCCCTCGTCTCTCACCAGAAGATTGGAACCGCCTCCGAGCAAGCGCCAGGGGATTCCCTTGCTCCGGAAAGAATGGACCACGTCCGGAAGACACTGCGGGTCCTCGATCACAACCACGTCCACCGGGCCCCCGACCGCCAGGGAAGTCAGCTCACTCATACGCTGCCCCGGCTTCCACCGGACGGGAAACGCTTCCAAATCTTTCGCAAGTTGTGCTCGGTTGTTCATGGCGCCGGTCATTGCCTCGACACCTTTTCAGCGGAATGCGCAAACTCAAAGGCTTTCACAAGCTGAGAGGCGATTTTTGAAATGCTCCCTGCACCCATGGTCACAATCAGGTCGCCCGGCTGCGCCTCACGCACGATGCGGTCGATCAATTCTGCGCTTTCGGGCGCATATGTCACCGAACCCGCGCCGTTCGAGCGCATTTGCTCGACCAGCCGTTCCGCGTTGACCCCCGGAAGCGGGGTTTCACTGGCCGGGTAGATGTCGAGCACGTCGACGCGTGCGCAGCCTTTGAACGCGCGCGAAAACTCGTCCATCAGTTGCGCTGTCCGCGTGTAGCGGTGCGGTTCAAAGACGGCCCACAAGCGTCGCGGATTCCGCAGCAGGACGGCCTCAATCGTGGCCCGGATTTCCGAGGGGTGATGGCAGTAGTCATCCACCAGCGTGACCCCATCGAAGACTCCGGTAATCTGCAGACGCCGGTCCACACCCGTAAAAGCCTCCAGTCCTCGACGAATTTTATCGAAGGGGATTCTCAACTCCAGGCCCACCGCCACCGCTGCAAGGGAATTCAATACGTTGTGCCTGCCGGGGACACGAAGGCTTAGCGGACCGCGCATTCCCTCTTCCATCAGGACATCGAAGGTGGAACCTTCTCCCTTCAATTCCAGCTTAACGGCCCTCACCGTGGCATCTTCCCTGAACCCATAGGAAATTATCCTGCGGCTCAAAGGTTTGAGGCGTCCAGCCACGCGGCGAAGCCTTTCGTCATCGGCGCACAAAATGACAGCGCCTTCCGCCGGAATTTTCCCGGCGAAGGATAGGAAGGCGTCTTCAATCTCACCCATGTCTCGGTAGTGGTCCAGATGCTCCCGGTCGAGATTTGTAATCACGGCCAGGGTCGGCTCCAGGTGAAGGAAGGAACCGTCGCTTTCGTCGGCCTCCACAACCATCCAACGGCCCTTGCCCAGCCGGGCGTTGCTGCCGAAGGCGTCCAGCCGCCCGCCGATCACCGCCGTCGGGTCGAGACCGGCCGAAGCCAACAATACCGCCACCATCGAGCTCACGGTCGTTTTGCCGTGAGCGCCGGCAACGGCGATGCTCTCCTTGAGTTTCATCAACTCGGCCAGCATCTCGGCGCGGGGAATCACCTGCAACCCAAGGCGACGAGCTTCGACAACTTCAGGATTGTCGGGACGAATGGCCGAAGAGGTGACCACCAGAGGGGTGCCGTGGACATGTTCCGGCAGGTGCCCTGCGTGGAGGGAAGCTCCCAGGCTTGCGAGACGATCCGTCAACGGGGTCAACTTCAGGTCCGACCCGCTTACCGAATACCCAAGCGTCAGCAGGACCTCGGCGATGCCGCTCATACCGATACCGCCGATTCCCACGAAGTGGATTCGCTGACGTTTCTCTCTTAGCCTTTCCAGGCTCCGAACTGATTCTCCCAAATCGACCCTTCCCTTCCGGCTGCCGCGCGACGGCAAACGGGGAGAATTCCTCAGGGGTGGGATGAGTGTGCTGCGAGTTTCTCGATCAAATCTGCAATGTCTCGTGTGGCCTCAGGCCGGGCGCGCGACCGCGCTCGGGCTTCCATCTTCGCCAATCGATCCGGCTGGGTCAGAAGGCTCGAGATTTCAGCGGCCAGGCGTTCCCCGCTCAACTCGGATTGTGGAATCAGACGCGCAGCGCCGGCTCGCTCCATGTCTCGCGCATTTTCCGTTTGGTGATGATCCGTAGCGGCAGGAAAAGGGACCAACAGGGAGGCCTTGCCTGAGGCGGCAAGCTCGGCAACCGTAACTGCACCCGATCGCGCAATCACAAGATCGATTTTAGCAAAGATATCCGGCATGTCTTCAATGAATGAGAGAACCCTGGCCGTCAACCCATGCCGGCGGTACGCTTCGCGCACATCATTATAGTCTCTTTCACCCGTTTGGTGGTAGAACTCCGTCGAAGGAATTCTGTCGCGAAGCAGCGGCAGCGCCTCCATGACAGCCCGGTTGATCGCCACCGACCCCTGACTCCCCCCAAATACCAGGACTGCCGGCGCACAGGGACGCGCCCGAGGGGAAACTCTGAAAAACTCCTCCCGCACCGGACTTCCCGTCCGCACGGCCTTGTTCCCAAAGTAGCGCCTTGTCTCCTCAAAGCTGATGGCCGCTCTTGTTATCCACATCGCCAGCAGCCGGTTGGTCAGGCCGGGAACTGAATTCGGTTCAATCAATAGAGTTGGAATCCCATGCAGCGCAGCCACCAGCACCAGGGGACCGGCGGAATACCCTCCCGTTCCCACGACAACCTGGGGCCGGATTTTCTTCAGGAGGATGAAGGCTTCGACAAGACTCCGGGGAAGCACCAGCAGATGAGCCAGCATCCGAACCGGACTGATGCCTTTGAGCGACGCCGCCCGAATCGTCCGCAGTTCAAATCCCGCCGCAGGTACACTCCGCGCTTCCAAGCCTCGTTCGGTGCCCACGAAGAGAATTTCATGAGACGCGTCCCGTCGACGGAGCTCCTTCGCCACCGCCAGGGCGGGAAACAGGTGGCCGCCGGTTCCGCCTCCGGCAAAAATCACTCTCATCGAATCGTCTCGTTCCCGGATTGCAACTTCTACCTTCTCGCCGCCCGGTAAGCATCCAGAATGAATTTCGGGGGATCGGGTTCCCTAACCTGTTTTCCGGCCAGAGAGAGAAACACCGTAGGGGACGACAAAAGCACGAGGACCGTTTTCTTCACTGCACCTCCGATGGGCCGAAACGTTCCTGGTAAGAGAATATGCGGGCAGGCATTAAGACGTAGATTGCGTGATGGGAGCCGGGTTGCGCAGGCCGCCGAGAAAAATTTGGGTGAAGGTACGGGCCAGTTCGTCCTCTTTGACCGGCCCGCTGGGATCGTACCACTGGTAGAGCCAGTTGATCATTCCCAGCAGCGCGTAAGCCGCCAGCCGGGGAGAAATCTTCGGGCCGCCTTCCTCTTTCTGGACGGCGGACACCAGGCCCTCCAAATGTTCAATGTAGGCCCTCTTGCGCGCGTTGATCTTCTTCCTCAAGGGTCCGCGCACGGTGCGATTCTCATGCAGGATGACGGTCGTTTCCAGGTCCCGGGTATGGACGATTAAGTGGATGTGCCCGGCGATGGTCTGCTTCAATTTCTCCATCGGGTCCTCGATTTTGGCCACGCGGCTCAGGACGGCTTCGTCAAGAATATCCATGCCATAGTTCATGATCTCGAAAAGCAACTTTTCCTTGCTGCCCACGTAATGATAGAGCCCCGCCTTGGTCAGCCCTACCGCCTTGGCGACTTCCTGCATGGAGGCGCCCTCAAAACTCTTCTCGTAGAAGATTCGCGCCGCCCGCCGGCAGATTTCGCGCCGCCTCCGTTCTGCATCTCCGGTCACTTTATGCTTCTCCGATACCCACCTTAGTCTCTGACCTTCTTGTGTCAAGAAGAAAATCGAGTTCCCGCGAGCGGGACGACGCACCGCTCTTCCCACCCTGGAGGGGCCAGTGACCGGAAGAACCATGATGACCACAAACGGGGTTGGAATGGCTGCCCCGGCCGGCTGGCGAAGGTTCTATAATGGACAGACGAAGGGACTTCAGGCCACATTCAGGAGATTCAATATGCCCGTGAAGAAGAAAATCAAAAGGACGCGCGAGGTCCATGTACTAGTAGGGACCCACAAAGGCGGGTTTCGTTTTCGCAGCGACCTGCGGCGCAGAAGCTGGAAGGTGGACGGCCCCTTCTTCGCCGGCGCGGAGGTCAATCACCTCACCCGCGACCCGCGCAAGGGTCATCTGTGGGCCGCTACACACACTGCCTGGTGGGGCTCGGACCTTCAGGTGAGTCGAAACGGCGGAAAGACCTGGCGGAAATCCTGCGAAGGGCTCAGTTTTGCATCCGACCGCGGCCTGACGCTCAACCGCATCTGGCACGTGGTGCCGGACCGC
>JAPUME010000011.1 GCA_027294185.1 Acidobacteriota bacterium
GCGATCATAGAAGCCCCTTGGTGCTGGGCAATTGCCGACGCAGCCGTCCGTCCCGCGAACAGGCAAAGCGCAGCGCCCGCGCAAACGCCTTAAAGAGGGCCTCGACGCGATGGTGGCTCGAGCGCCCGTAGGCCACCTTCAGGTGGACATTTGCCCGTGCCGCCGTTGCAAACCCCTGGAAGAAGTCCTCCAACAGTTCCACCTGAAGATCACCCACGCGGCGGACGCGGAACGGAGCCTTCAAAACCAGATAGGCCCTGCCGCTCAAATCGAGAGCCGCCACGGCCAGCGTTTCATCCATCGGCATGACAAAATATCCGGCGCGGAGAATGCCTTTCTTGTTCCCCAGTGCTTTGCGAAAAGCTTCGCCCAGGGTGATGCCGACGTCCTCGACCGTGTGATGCTGGTCAACGTCCAGGTCGCCGCGAGCCGTAAGCTGCAGGTCGAACCCGCCGTGACGGGTGAAGAGTTCCAGCATGTGGTCCAGGAAGCGGATGCCGGTCGAGATGCGGTAGCGGCCCTGCCCGTCGAGGTTGAGCCGCACCCGGATGTCGGTTTCGGTTGTCAGCCGGTGAATAACTGCTTTGCGAGCCTTCATACGATCCGCCTTATTACGAGTGAGCCCTGAATCATCTTCTGCTCTTATTCTTCGAGCCGCTTCGCACAATCGTCTCCATCAAATGCTGTGCCCGTTCAAGCTCTGCGATGAGCAGACGCGTTTGCGCCGAAGAGCCGACGGTGAAGCGGAGGTAGCCGCCCAGAATCGATTCGTAGCCCCAGTCACGAACCAGGATGCGCTTGCGCTTCAGACGGCGGGCAATTTCGCTGCTTCGCTTCCCCATTCGAGTCAAAACGAAATTCGCCGAACTCGGAACGTAGGAGACACCCATCCTCTCGAGCGCCCGGCACAGTCTCGCGCGATTGGCCAGGACCTCCTCCACGTAACGCTTCACGTAGTCTTCATGACGAATGGCCTCGACGGCGCAGGCGAGCGCCAGCGAGTTGACCGAAAAGGGATTTTTCCCGCGCCGCATCATCTCCGCCAATTTTACATTGGCAAAGATACATCCCATCCTTAAAGCCGCCAGGCCAAAGGCTTTGGAAAACGTGCGGGTCACAATCAAGTTCGGATACTTGCGAATCCAGGGCAGAACCGTCTGACCCGAGAAGTCGTAGTAGGCCTCATCCACCAGCACCAAAGTCCCGGGCGCCGCCTTCAATATGGTGCGAAGGTCTTTTTTGCTCACCATCGTTCCGGTCGGATTGTTGGGATTGGCGAGAGCCACCCAACGGGGTTTCCGCTTGAGGGCCGCCATGACCCGCTCCCGGGGCAGAAGAAAATTCTCGTCGCACGGCACCTGGAGAGTCTCTGCCCCCTGAACACTGGCGAAATATTTGTAGACAGGAAAAGTGGGAGCCGGCACGACCAAAACGTCACCGGGGTCGATAAAGGTTTCACAGATGACCTTGAGGGCGTCGTCGGTGCCGTTGGTGAGTATCATCTCATCGGGCGAGACGCGGAAGTAGCGGGCCAGGATTCGGCGACTCTCCTCGTATTCGGGATAGCGGGAGAGCCAATCGGCATTCAACGTTTTCCGCAGAGCGCGGATGACTCCCGGTGCGCACCCCACCGTATTTTCATTGAAGTCCAGCCGAAACTTCCCGGCCCGGCCTTCGAGCGGCGGTTTGTATCTCTTGAGGCGGCGGAGGGATTTTCGCGGCTTAATCACGGGATTCAAACCTCGCTTCCACCGACCGCGCGTGGGCTTCCAATCCTTCGGCCCGCGCCAGGGTCGTGATGGCCGACCGCAGACCGGCCAAACCCTCGCGAGTCAGTCGCTGGACGGAGATCGTCTTTACGAAGTCGGCGGCCGAAAGACCTCCGCGCACCCGTGCGGCTGCCCCGGTCGGGAGGATGTGATTGGTCCCGGACGCATAATCGCCCGCCGCGACGGCGCTGTATTCCCCCAGAAAAATGGAACCCGCCGAGCGGATACCGGACAGGGCTTTTTTCGCATCATCAACCAGCGTCAGGTGCTCGGGAGCGATGCGGTTCACAAGCGCCAGGCTCTCTCGCTCGGAACGTGTAATGATGATCGCTCCCCGCCGCCCCAGAGATTCCTTCGCCACAGAACTGTTCAGCGCCTCCGCCGAGCGGCTCACTTCCCGTTCGACCGCCCGGGCCAACCTCTTGGAGGAGGTAAGCAGAATCGGCATGGCGTCGGGATCATGCTCGGCCTGAGCCACGAGATCCGCCGCAATCCAGCGCGGATTGCCGCGCGATGCGATGATCACCAACTCCGTCGGCCCTGCGACGAAATCCACTCCGCAGATTCCCGATACCAGCCTCTTGGCGGCGGCCACGTAGCGGTTACCGGGCCCGACGACCTTATCGACTCGCGGTACTTTTTTCGTGCCCAGCGCAAACGCAGCGATAGCCTGGGCCCCGCCGAGGCGATAGATTTTCTTCACTCCCAGAAGATCCGCTGCAACGAGAACAGGAGGGGCCGGGTTCGGGCAAGTCAGATAGATCTCTTCGACTCCGGCCACCTGCGCCGGGATGACACTCATCAAGACGGTGGAAGGCAGGGCGAACCGCCCGCCCGGCACATAGCAGGCCACGCGCTCCAGAGGGCGAACCAGTTGGGAGACTTCGACGCCGGGCCGCGTCTTCATTTTCCAGGAAGAGGGAACCTGTTCCCGCGCAACGCGAGTAATGTTGCGAATGGCTTCGCGCAGGGCACCTCCCAGCTCGGCGGGAACTTTCCTGTGTGCTCGCTTGATTTCGCTTTTGCCGACCGTCCACCCGATTCGTTGGAGATCCACTCGATCCAAACGCCGGGTCAGCTCGACGAGCGCCCGGTCGCCGTATTTTCCGACAGCGTTCAGGATGCGAGCAGCCACGCGTTCAGCATCCCCGAGCATCACCTCACGCGCGGCGAGCAGGGCGTCGAGTTGTTTTCGATTTCGGCTGGAGATTATACGCAGCATTGGGTTATGGACGGCACTAGGCCACGATCTTATTCAGTGGATATTCCACAATGTCCTCGGCGCGGGCAGCCTTGAGCTTGGGGATGATCTCGCGCACCGTCCGTTCCTCGATGATCGTGCTGACCGCCACCCATTTTCGGTCGCTCAGATTGGAAATGGTCGGCCGCTTCATAGCCGGCAAAACGGCCAAAACCTTTTTCAGGTCTGCTCGCCGGACGTTCATCATCAATCCCACTTTGCCCTGTGCCTCAATAGCCCCGTGCAGGAGCATCTCAATATTTTCGATCTTCTTCCGCTTCCAGCGATTCTTCCAGCTTTTGCGGTTTGCGAACAACTTCGTATTCGACTCGATCACGGTATCAATAATCTTGAGACCGTTGGCGCGCAGAGAAGAACCGGTTTCCGTTACCTCGACGATGGCATCAGCCAGGACCGGGGGCTTTACTTCCGTGGCGCCCCAGGAGAACTCTACTTTGGCGGAGACGCCATGTTTGGCCAGATATTTCTTCGTAACCCCCACCAACTCGGTGGCGATGATGCGCCCCTCCAACTCTTTCACATTCTTGTAAGGAGAAGCTTCAGGAACCGCCAGAACCCAGCGGACTTTACCGAACGACTGCTTGGCATAAATGAGATCAGCCACCTCGACAATGTCCGCTTCATTTTCCAGAATCCAATCTTTCCCGGTCAGCCCGGCATCGAGAATTCCGTCTTCCACGTAGCGGGCCATTTCCTGCGCACGGATGAGCATGCATTCGATTTCCGGGTCGTCGATCTGGGGAAAATAGGAGCGCGGGTTGACCGTGATATTGAACCCGGCGCGGGCAAACAGTTGCAGCGTCGAATCCTGAAGACTCCCTTTGGGAATTCCCAGACGTAGTTTCATATCGGCTCTCCCTTGGAAGCGGGTTTCTCGTAAACCTTCTCCGGATCGAAGACGCGCGGGGCGATAACCTCCGCGCCCTCGGGCGTCATCTTGCGGAAAAAACAGGAGCGGTAACCGAGATGGCAAGTGCCCGGCCCCTGGAGGTCGACCAGCGCAAGCAGGGTATCCTCGTCGCAGTCGATGCGAATTTCACGGACCTTTAACCAGTGCCCGGAGGATTCCCCCTTGGTCCAGAGCTTCCGGCGGCTGCGACTGTAGAAGGTCACGCGGCCCGTCTCGGCGGTCTTCCGGTAAGCCTCCTGGTTCATATAGCCTACCATTAAGACCTCGCCCGAGGTGCGGTCCTGTACGACGGCGGGAATCAGATCTGTCTTAAAGCGTATCGGCATCGTGAATAATCTCCCCCAATCCCTGAATCGCGTCTCTCTTTCCTCCGCTTGGAACAACCCCACATAAGAAAAAAGCCCGCTGACCTTACGTCAGCAGGCTCCCTAAACTCCCGAATCTCTTGGATAATTGCTAAGGAGAGGCCCACCGACACGTCACCCGGCTTGCATGATGATGGCGGTGATGTGTCCGTGGTATCAACATCGTAGTTCCATATTCTATCGGCCAACGAGCGGATCTGTCAACCCCCGATAGCAGTCCAGACACCTCAATTAGTTACCCATGAGCTTATTTTCGTTCTTCTCCCAACCCGTTGATCTCCAGCAGGGGCAGAGTATTGTGGCATTAAAGGGAAGGAAAATTTGACAGTTCCGGTGACCGTTGCTAGCATCGAAAAAGAAGGGGAATGGCAGGACCAGGCCCGGACCAAGCCCTGCGAGCCTCAAACAAGCTCCCATCAGCCAGTCACTTGGGCTCAAGGAGTGCGCCCGGACTCCGAATTTCCCTAAAACCACTCCCAAGTCCCCGTCGTCTAGCACGGCCTAGGACACCGCCCTTTCACGGCGGTAACACGGGTTCAAATCCCGTCGGGGACGCCAACTCTTGTCAGGCAGTTACGCCAGTTGTCAGGGCCAGCTCCTTCCTCTTGGTAACGCCCGGGTAACACAAATCCCCGAAAACCCCGTCCAAGCGGCCTACAGCTCCGGCTGGGAAACCGGGGCTAAGGCGCCGGTTGACCTTTCGGAGGCCTGAAAGCATCCCAATTAGCGGGAATACTTTTTCGGGGCCAACGATGAGCATCGCGTGCTC
>JAPUME010000110.1 GCA_027294185.1 Acidobacteriota bacterium
CTCTTCCAACTGGCGGGCATAATCCCCCGTATCCAGGTCGCTCGAATGGTCCGTCACCAGGATCCAATCGAGACCGGCGTGCAAGGCCGCCTGTCGGGTCACCTCAAGCGGATGGCCTCGCTCGGCCGGATTGTTGGTGTACCCGGAGTGGTAGTGTGTATCTCCCCGGTACCAGCCGGGGAATCGCGGCAGGGATTCGCCACGCAGACGGGTTCGAAGCCCAATCCTTTGCGAGGGTTCTTCAAAGAGGACAAACTCTACCTGGATGTCGAGCGTGCGCGCTCCGCCGCCGATGAAATTCTCTTGCAGGTAGGTCTCCACCTGAGAGATAGGAAGTTGGAGCGTCTTCTCAAACCGATCAGCAATCTTCAGGGGCTCGCCGTCCGCCTTCAAGGGAACCGAATACTCGCTTTCGGGCGACAACAAGAACGGCTTGTCGGGAAATTGTCGCTCCCGACCGCTGGGCTTGAGGTAGAAGTTGACCCCTTCGAGCAGAATCGGATCGCGGGTAATATAGCGGCGGGCAATGGCCGCGGCGGCGCCCCGAGACTTCTCCACCCCGTTGATGATGCGCAGGAAAATCGGGAGGGAAGTGTCCTCAGAGTTGCGGAGAATGTAGGGCGCATCGGCACGAAAAACCCGGCCCACTTCCGCCGCCCGCTCCAGGATTTCCTTGGTGAGGTCCCCGGTGATATCCTGCGCCGCAGCCGCCGGGGCATTGAGACCCCAGAAGATCAAAAACACGCCGAGGCAGGTCCCGATGCGTCGCTTGCGGCCAGAGGCTAATTCAGGATGTTTTGAGCCAATTGGATCGGAACGCAGATCCTCCCCCCCGTTGCAATGCACAGCACCCGGCCCTCCGGTGTCAGCAGGGGGGCGCCGAATTCGCCCGGGTTCAGCTGACGATCAAGCGTTAAGAGCTTCCCGTCCCGTGAAACTTTCACCGAAGCAGGGTGTGGCTTCGAGATCGATTGGCTCGCCCCGAAGGGAAAGCCATATAAAGAAGCAGGTGCGTCCGGAGAAAGCTCTCCTTCTCCGGCTACCGGAATAAGAGGCGCGAAATTCCTTCCGCCCACCTGAAGGACCGCAAGATCAGCCTCTCCGCCGACATGGAGAGAAATCTCCGCCTTCTCTTCTGTATCTTCGTCCTGATAAAGAACTTTTACCATGCGGTCCCGGCCGAGCGAAAGCACACGAAGAGTCCCCTCCGTCAAGCTGTGGGCCGTCAAGCGTCGGAGCTGCCGCTGGTCGTCCAAAACCCTGGCGCCCGCAGGCCATGCATAGAGGCGATATCTCTCCCGAACCAGTTCCAGACCGTAGCGTTGCATGAGGAATCGAATGGCCGGGTCGAACTTCCAGGGCTCGACCACCCGCTTTGCAGTGAGCAGACGCCCATCGGCACGTACCAGAAAAGATGTGCCCGACTGCGTGAATGTTTCCTCCACGTTCCTTTTCGGGTCGCGCAGCACATACTCGCAATAGACCAGAAATACGGAACCCTCCCCGACCGCTCTCAGTTTCTCCTTCTGTGCTTCCTTTTCCACGAATTGACGGGCAAGCGTCAGGGCGGCGGGCGAATCGGGCGCCGACAGGGTTTCCAGAATCCTCTTGGCTCCCATTTCCACCAACGAGCTGGTAAATAATTGAAGCGGAATCTCATCGTCGAGAGGTGTCGGAATAACCACCTGACCCGCTCTCAGTGCCATCTTTTCCACCAGATTCAGCTTGACCACCACGAAGCCTTCTCCTGCCACCCGAAGGGATTCGGCTTCCATCATCTTCAGCACGGGAGCAAGCGAGCGAATGTCGGAAAAATGTACGGATACCTGCAGGGGCTCGGGAAGATCGACGACATGCTGCTTGGAAAGTTTGAAGGGTTTTTCGAAAGGCTCGACTCTGAGAGGGATGCCGCCGGCCGTCACATTTTGAAAATAGACCTTCTTAACCGTCACGGCCCGGTCGACCGGGCGCAGACTCACAAAAAGATTGAGACGAAGCCGATCGAAATCGATGCTTTCGAAAGTGATCTTCCGGTAAAGGAGAGGGCTTTCCAGCGATTCGCCCGGCTCCAGTGGAATGCGAAAAACCTTGATGCCCTGCACCTCGGCCGGCAATTCTTGAGTAGAGGAGCCCTGACCTGCCATCGAGGAGCCGAGCAGGACAGAGGCGATGACGGCGAATCCAACACATCTCTGCAATCGATAAGGGAAAGTCATTTGACCTGACCTGCAGGATTCTCTTGAATTTCGGACCCGTCCCTGCCCGTCGGCTGCCGGGAACCCTTGCTGCTGTGTTCCTGCCAGCCGACCTCGTAAATATTCACCCGCGCTTCCCGACCCTTGACCCGAATGGCATCGAGCTTCTTAAGGGGCAATTTCCCGTCCAAATCCTCCTCGCAGGAGGCGCTGATCAGCACCTGCCCCGGCAGGGCGTTGGCGCAGAGCCGTGATGCCAGGTTGACCGAATCTCCGATCACCGTGTAGTCCATCCGTTTGGTCGAACCGATATTCCCCGCCGTTACCATTCCCGTATTGATACCAATGCCCATACGAAGCGGTTGACGGCCCGTTTTTTCCCAGTGCTCGTTGAGCCTTTGAAGGGCGATTTGCATTGCGATGGCGGTCTCGACGGCACGCTGGGCGTCATCGGGCCGGGCCAGAGGTGCGCCGAATACGACCATTAACCCATCGCCGGTGTATTTGTCGAGCGTCCCACTCTTTTCAAACACCAGATCCGTCATCTCCGTGAAACACTCATTCAGCAGCTCCACGACGTCGGCCGGCTCCATCTTTTCCGACAGTTGCGTAAAGCCGCGCAGGTCGGAAAAAAGGATGGTGGCCTTCTGGTTTTCTCCGCCCAGGCTGATCTGATCCGGGTTGGCGAGAATTTTCTCCACGGCGGCCGAGTCCAGGAAGCGCTCCAATGCCTTCTTTTCCATGAGGCGTTTCGCCAGCTCCTGGTGCGATTGCGCGCTTGCCAGTGAGATGGCCGCTTCGGCCGCGACCACCGAAAAGATGCCCAATTCCTCCTGCGTGAAGCCCCACACTTTGCTCAGACAATCGACATAGAAAAGCCCCAACACCTGATCCCGGTAAAGCAAAGGGGCACACATGGCGGACTGGACGCCGGAAAGACGCAGGCTCTCGCTGGCGCGGAAACGGTCGTCCTGGGCCACGTCATGGATCAACAACGGCAACTTCTCCTCCATCACCCGGTCGATCATGGTCCGGCTCAGCGCCACACCCCGGCTCTGTTTTCGCAGCTTATCGTCCTTGTAGAGCAAAACCGCGGGAAGAAATCCCTTCTTTTCGTCGCGCAGCATCACGAAGCCGCGCTCGACATTCTCCATCTGGAAGATCAGTTTCATGACCTGCTCCAGGGTCTCTTCCGACGTGTGCGCCGCCGAGAGAGTCTTGCCCACTCCCAGGAGCAGTTTGAGAAGATGATTCTCTTTCTCCAGATCGCGGACCCGGTCTTCGATGGCCACGTCTTCGACGGGCGCGGCGGACGGCGCCGGGCGAAGCGAACTGGTAAGATCTTGCGGGTCGATCAGCTCGGCTACGTGGCCGGGAACCGTTTTTCCGGTTTGGATGCGAAGGCGAGTGGCGGCCCCGACCTCATAGCGCAACTCGTAGACACCGGCGTTGATACAGTCACCCGCTTTGAGGTTTGCCTCCTGAATCTTCTGGCTGTTGACGTAGGTGCCGTTCAGGCTGCCCAGATCGTTCACAAGAACCGTGCCACCCGGCAGAACGGAAATTCGGGCATGGTAGCGGGAAATGCTGGGATGATTGAGAACCAGATCGTTGACATCCGCTCTCCCAATGGAAATGGTAGGGGTGGATAAATCAAAGATCTGCGTCTTTCCGGTGTCATCGTTGATAACAAGACGTGCCAAAGGATTCAGCCTCGGTTATTCCGGTCGTTGCAGGCGTACGATGTCTCCGAAATCCAGCGAGACACCTGATTTGAGGTCCATGACTCGACACTGAGCCTGCTGCGATTCGACAACGCCACTCACC
>JAPUME010000111.1 GCA_027294185.1 Acidobacteriota bacterium
AGCGGCTTTATGTGGTCCACGAAGGCGACCGCATCGGAAGGCATTTCGTGGTAACACGAATCACTTCCTCGGTGGTTGAAATCCAGGATGAGCAGACCCAACTTCGACAACAGTTTCGATTCATTCCCTGAGCGGGACCGAAGAAGCAAGGGGAGCCGGAAGAGCGAGGGCGGCTACGTGCTGCTGGTCCTGCTGATGTTTTCCACTCTCTTGTTCATCTCCCTGGGCGCCGCGATTCCCAACACTCTGCGGATGGGCCAGCGCGAACTCGAAGAGGAACTTCTGTTTCGGGGGCACCAGTACATGCGGGCCATCGACCTCTACTTTCGCCAGTTCGGCCGCTATCCGGCCACGGTGGAGGAGTTGGTAAAGACCGACAATATGCGATTCCTGCGCCGCGCCTATAAGGACCCCATGACACGTGAGGGTGAGTGGCGCTTCATCCACGCCGACGCCTCGGGGACGGTGGTTGACTCCCTAACTTCACCGCCACCGGCCGCGCCGGCTTCTTCAGGCAGCGCGTTCGGCTCGTCTCTCTCCTCAGCGCCGGGCACGCGAACTCGAACCTCATCTCGAACGCGGGGGAGCAGCTCCGCGGGCAGCCCCGGAGGCTTTGGATCATCCTCCTTCGCAAGCCAATCGAGTCGGAGAGGAAATGCATCCGAGGCCCAATTTATCGTCGGGGTCGCAAGCCGCAGCAAGCAGAAATCCATCCGAGTATGGAACGAGAAGACCCACTATAACGAATGGGAATTCTTCAACCAGCAAGACGCATCCGGCGGTTCCGGGCAGTCACCCTCTCCCGCCCAACCCGAAGGCCGTCCGGGTCGCGCACCTTCCTCCTCTACTCCGGCCAATAGATAATCGCCGCACAGGCCCCAATCCATAACAGCAGATTCAGGGCCAGGGGCCTGTCACGAAAGACGATTTCGGTGGGGCTTCCTCCCTGCCCTTTCTGATGCGCCACGTAGAGGTAGCGAAAAATTCCGTACAGGACAAAGGGAACGGTGAGGAAAAGCTTGTTGGTTCCGAACTTGGCAACCGTCTCCTCCGAGATGGTATAGAGGGCGTAGGAAAGCACCGTGGAGGCCGTTAAGACGGAAATCAATTGATTGAGGAGTGTCGAAGAATAGTGCGTCAGGACAGCCCGATGCTTTTCGGCGTCGAGCTCCAGAAGGACCTGTTCGCCGCGACGTTTTTCAAATCCAAGGAAAAGTGCCAGCAGAGCCGTGCACAGTACCAGCCAAGGCGAGACCCAGGCGTCGATGGCCTCCGCACCACCAATGACGCGCAATACGAAACCACTCGCAATCGCCATCACATCAACGATGACCACCTGCTTGAGGTAGGCCGAATACGCCAGATTGACGGCCGCATAGAGCGCGGCGGGTACCAGCACATGCAATCCAAGCGTAAACAAGCCACCCAGCCCACCGGTCAGCAATACCGCCGCGAGTAGGGCCGCCGCTGCGGGCCGAACTTCGCCACTCGCCAACGGGCGCATACACTTGGCCGGATGCCGGCGGTCGGCCTCACGGTCGAACAGGTCATTGAAGATATAGATTCCGCTCGATACAGCGCACCAACACAGGAATGCCTCAACCGAACGTTCCACCCCGCGGCTTTGCATGAGTTGCTGAGAAAAGACCAGCGGCGCCAGCACGAAGCCGTTCTTCAGCCACTGCTTCGGGCGCATCATCCGCACATAGGGGTATCGGGAGGAAGCCACTTCCACCTCGCAATTCTCCCACCTCGCCGCGAGCCTCCGAGGCAGAAGGTCAATCGCCTTGAAACTTAGAAGCTTACTTGCTGCAAGTTGTCAGAGCAACTACAGACTCGGAGAAATCATCCAAGGCTGCTCCGGCAGCGGATGAGAGGGCTAAGTTTTTCGGGACAGAAAGAATAAATTTGGGAACTCGTGTCCGACGGCTCCGATTCAGCCGGACGGAACGAGCGGGGCATGGTTCGGCGGATTCCGGGTTCCCTCACCCGGGCAAGGCTTCCCCTCGCTCGCTAACTCCGCAGTTCAACGCCACCCGGTAAACCTAAACGCGAGATTTCCGCGAGGTGTCACCGGAATCAGGGATACCGTAGTATTGATAGTAACGGTAATGGGGGGAGGAACTAAGATCGGCGGCATTGACGATAATTCCCAAAAGGGGACTTCTAACGCTGGCAAGTAAGTCCCTGGCTCGCAACAACGGCGCCCTTTCAGTTTCATCGCTCCGCACCACCAGCAACACCCGATCCACCAGGACCGAAAGGATGACAGCATCCGTTACCGATAGGACGGGAGGAGAATCCACAACGATGAACTTGTAGTCTTTCCGCAAAGAGCTGATCGCCTCTCGCATCCGCCGCGAGGATAATATTTCGGCGGGATTCGGTGGAATGGGGCCCGTGGGCATGACGTCCAAATTGCTGATAAACGGGTGGGTAAAGGCAGCCTGCCTCAGAGAGCACCTGCCCGTCAGGTAAGAGGTTAACCCGGCATCCTCGTCATGGCTCCCACGAAGCCCCTGGGCAAGGGCCGGTTTCCTCAGGTCGCCATCCAACACCAGGGTTCGATCACCCAGTTGCGCGAGAGTCACGCCCAGGTTCAGTGTGGCGGTCGTCTTCCCTTCCCCGGAAAGGGCGCTGGTCACCAGGATCACCTGTGGAGGTGAGTCAACTTGAGAAAGCAGCAGGGAAGTCCGCAGGGCTCGAAATGCCTCGGCGACGTGGGAGGAGGGCCGCTCGTGAGTCACCACGTATGCCGCGTGAAGGTCCACCTCGTCTTCTCCTTGGGCAAGCATGGGCAACGGTTTCTTGTTCCCTGTCTCTTTAAGTTTTGTGTACTTGGGTACCACGGCGAGCAACGGAAGACCGGTCAGCCTTTCCACCTCGGAGGGCGATTTAATGGTGTTATCCATATGTTCCCGCAAAAACGCGAGGCTTACTCCACCGAGCAAACCTACGACCGCAGCCAGTATGATGTTCAACTTTTTGCGAGGACGGGTCGGCTGGGAGGGAATCAGCGCCGGGTCCACGATGCGGATATTGCTCGAGCGCAAGCCTGCCGTGACACCCGCCTCCTTGATTCTTCGCAACAGGCCGTTGTAGAGCTCCTGGTTCGTCTCCGCCTCGCGCTTTAAGATGTTGTATTGAACCATCTTCTGCCCCAGCTCATTGGTCGCACCCTTTTGCCGCTCCAGGGCCTTTGCCAGCATGGTTTCCCGCTGCAAGGAAGCTCGGTACTCAGACTCAACCCGGTCGACGATATTCCGCTTCTCTCTCTCCAGGGCCGCGGCCAAATCTTCTCGGCGCGCCTCCAACTTCAAAATCGTAGGGTATTGAGGTCCAAACTGGGTTAGGGCTTCCGCGTGCTCGTTGCTGATTTCAGCGTGTTTCTGAACCAGGTTCTGGATGACTTCACTGTCACGTACCGCCGGGATGGCATCCATTCTGCCCGACCGCGCCAGGCGAAAATTGGCTTCCTTGCGGATTCTCTCGCTTTGCGCTGCGGTCAACTCACGGTTCAGGTCGGACAGCCTTTGGGTTGTAATATTTTGCTTGTCATCGATGGCCCAAATTCGGTTCTGCTTCTCATAAGCAACTAGAATCTCTTCCGAGCTTTCAACCTTGATCTTGAGCTCACCGAGCTGTTGTGCCAGCCAGTCCGAGGCTCGAACCGTCGACTCGTAACGTGTGCGGAAATTGTGCTCAATGAAGTTTTCAAGGTGTGAATTCAAAACTTGAGCCGCCATTACCGGATCGTTCGCCTCAAACTCCACTTCAAGAAGGTGGCTCCTGCGCACACGATTCACTGTCAGCCGGTTAAGAAAGATGTCCAGAATCGCAGGCTTTGCTTGTGGGCTGGTGGAATTCCGAACTTTCTCGGCCCCGCGATCCCCCTTTTCACGCAGCATCATAAATTCCGGATGGTTTTCCAATCGCAAGGATCGGATCGTCTCAAGGGCAAGGGTTTCACTCTTCAAGATTCTGGCGCGTGTTTCGATAAAGTCTTCTCCGCTCCAGTAGGTGTCCTGCGAGGCTGAATTCTCAAAGGGAAGCGCATTCGGGTTTTCCTTGTCGATCTCGACGCGAGCTGAGGCTTTATAAACGGGCTTCATCTTGAAGGATGAAATCGTAACAACCGTCACAATGGCGAGGATCACGGAAACAATCAGCCAGCGGTGGCTTCGCAACACCAACAGGTAGTCCTGGAGCGAAGGTCCACCCGACACCTCATCCCATTGCGATTCCCGAGAAACAACCGGAACCAGAGAATCCACCCGGGACCCCTCGCCGTTCCGAAAGAAATATCTGTCACCCTGCTCCATTAAATCACCTCATTCCACTGGCGCCACTCCCACCCAACGTCCTGCCTGCGGTAGGGAAACCACTCCCAGTGCTTTTCATGCCATTAGAAGATTCTCACCTGTTCCTTGCATGCAACGTGCCGAAACGGCTACTCTTCACCGCAAAAAGGGCTATAATTAACTCATTTAGTATCAACACTTACAGTTAAGCTAGGAATGACCCAAATCTTCGCCTCGAAAAGCACACTCGATCTAAATGGCTTGTTTTCAGTAGATTAATACGATTTGAATGCAGAGCAGGAAAATTCAGGATCGATTCGGATTACTTTTCTTCACAGAAAGTGCAAATAGTTGCACTTTTAGCAGAGGGTACTGAATTCTATCCCAGCCAACGCCCCCCCCCTTGCGAAAGCAATCCAGTCTCTTTGCTTCGCCCGTTTACAGCGGCTTCGGCGGAGTGGCTTGGCTTGCAAGGGTTAGAGATACGTCGTCCACCCAGGCGGTACCCGAGAGCTTGTTGTTGAATTTCCGACTGGGCAGTCGGCGAACGACGACCACAAGAAGCCGGGTCCCGGGTCCGGTAGTAAATTCGGCTTCCTGCGGTGTCCAAGGGTGCGTACCTGTCAGGTTCGGCGTAAGCAGGTTAACTGCGCGGGCTCGACCGGGATCATAGACCGAGAAGCGAATCCCATTGTCGGTCGAGATTTCCCGCGTCCGCAGAAAGGCTCGAAACCGATAGCGGGTTCGCGGCATGACCGGCACGTACTGAAGCCAATGATTGAAGTTAATGTTGGTCGTTCCATCGAAATCGATCCGCAGCGAACGTAAACCGGATCGAGGGCTGGTCGAATCCAGCTCAATGGCTGCGCCCCCGGCAGGCCGCCTGCGCCAGCCGAACCCTCCATTTACCGGCTCCCTTTCAAATCCTCCGTTCCAAATCACCTGGTCGCCGTTGTTCGGAGGCTCCCATGCACCGGCACTTCGGAGTGCCTGCTTCCACACCCGATCTGCGTCGCCAATCCGCTCCTGCCGGAAGAGGGCCTCCATGAGAGGAAACGAGCGGTTCAATTCAATCACCTCTCCCAGCCCGATGAATCTTTCCCAGGCGGAAAGAGCGGGGTCCAATTCCTCCTCCGCCACGAAATACGACAAGCCGGTTAGATAGAAACCCTGCTCGGGAGGCAACACCTCATCCCAGATTCGATCCACATCGGGAAGAACCCGCCAGCAGACCGACAGCGCCACGCGCGTTAAACGGCGATTCGCCAGCAGTGCGCGCCGTATCTCGGCAAAACCCGGGCTCAACTCTCCCTGACGCAGCAGGAAGTTCCCGTAGGCCCACGCCACCTGAGTTGAAATGGGGTAGTTCCCCTTCGCTGTTTCGAAGGCCTTCCGCGCCGAGTCTTGATCCGCGGATTGCTCGTAAGCACTGGCAAGATCCATCCAATAAGGGGTCGAGGCAGGATTCAGTTGAACGGCGCGCCGATAGAGCCGAATCGCCTCCTCAAGTTCTCCTCCCAGGAAATTTGCCTGGCGCAAGCGGGCCAGGCGGTGATAGTGCGAGGCATTTCCCGGCTCCATCCGGATGGCCTTTTGAATCGCCCGGGGGTCGGATGAATTTCCGTAGGAGTGGGCCACCCATTTCATTACGGCCGACACCCCAAGCACGGCGCTCACGCCAAACAGAACCATGCCGAAAA
>JAPUME010000112.1 GCA_027294185.1 Acidobacteriota bacterium
AGCATTTCAAAAATCGCCTCTCAGCTTGTGAAAGCCTTTGAGTTTGCGCATTCCGCTGAAAAGGTGTCGAGGCAATGACCGGCGCCATGAACAACCGAGCACGACTTGCGAAAGAATTGGAAGCATTTCCCGTCCGATGGAAGCCGGGGCAGCGCATGAGTGAGCTGACTTCCCTGGCGGTCGGAGGCCCGGCGGATGTGGTTGTGATCGAGGACCCGCAGTGCCTTCCGGACGTGGTCCATTTTTTCCGGAGCAAGGGAATCCCCTGGCGCTTGCTCGGAGGCGGTTCCAATCTTCTGGTGAGAGACGAGGGGTTGCGTTCGATCGCCCTGCAGCTTGCGCCGGAAAGAAACGGGGTTCTCTTCGATGGCCCTCGGGTGGAAATTTCGGCAGCGGCCAGTCTGGGCACCGCGGTGACACGGTGCGCGAAAAACAATCTGGGAGGCATTGCGGGATTGGTCGGCGTGCCGGGTACGGTCGGCGGAGCGCTCCATATGAATGCCGGCGCTTACGGAACCCAGATCGGGGAATTCGTCAAGGCGGTCAAGGTTTTTCGAGGCTCGACGGGCGAAATCGAAGTGTTGAAGCCGGAAGGAATCCGTTTCGAGTACCGGCAGACTTCCTTTGCGGCCGATGACATTATGCTATCGGTGACGCTCGAATTGATCGAGCGTCCTTATGAGCGAATCGTTGAGAGAATCAAACAGTGCAACCAGAAACGCCGCGCTTCACAACCGATCAGTGAAAAAAGCGCCGGCTGTATCTTCAAGAATCCCCCCGGCTATTCGACCGGTAAAATGATCGACGATCTGGGGATGAAGGGAATGCGCATGGGCGGTGCGATGATCTCGGATCGACATGCGAATTTCATTGTCAATCGTCAAGGGGCCACAGCAAGTGATATCTTCCGTCTGATGGACGTCATGCGGGAGAGGGTAGGGAAATCGTTCGGGGTAGAACTCGAAGAGGAGGTTATCGTCTGGCGCGAGAGCCCTTGAAGATCGGGTGTTCTTCGCCGGGAAACGCAAGCGAGAGCAATGGCGACAAAGACCCTGGACTTTCGACAAGCCGACCCTTCCGATTCGCCCTATCTACGGCGCCAACGGGCCGGGGTGATTCGCAGGCGCCGAAAGCCCCGCCGCGCAAGGAGATTGGGGAAGTGGATTTTACTTCTCCTGCTCGTCCTGGTAAGCAGCGCGGGGGGGGCCTACTGGTTTCAGATGACACACCCTGATCCCTTTGGCCCTTTCCAGTTTTCCTCCTCCGGGGTGCGGGTGCAGGGGAATCGTTATGTCACACGGGGGGAGATATTGGAGAATTTGGATTTGCGGGGCATGGGAAGTCTTTTCGACTTTTCCCTCGAATCTCGTCGCCGACAACTGGAGGAGATTGACTGGGTTCGGGGAGCCTCCCTGGCGCGCCTCCTTCCGAACGGGTTGGGAGTGTGGATTCAGGAAAGGGAGCCGGTGGCATTCGTGCGGGTGGCTGACCGCATCAAGCTGATGGACGACGCGGGAGTCGTGCTGGAAACGCCCCGGGGGTCGTCTTTTGACTTTCCCGTCCTGACGGGCTGGAATGGCTCGGGGGCCGAAGGGGAGCGCCGAGGTCGCCTCCGTCTTTACGAGGAATTTATTGGAGGCTGGGAAAGCGTCCCCCAGAGTGAATGGTCGGTCTCCGAGGTGAATGTATCCGACCCCGAAGATTTGAAGGCCTTGCTGGTCGCGGGATCCGAAAGTATTCTGGTTCATTTCGGGCGGGAGGATTTCGCCCGCCGCTTTCGCAATTTCCTGAATTTCATCTCCCGAGTTCGGCCCACGCAGGTGGCGATCCGATCCGTGGATTTGAGGTTCAAGAATCAGATCGTCGTAAATCCGAAATTCTGAGCGGGCCATCGCGCCGCTCCACTTCGTTGGGGGAATCGTTGGCGAAAAAAGAAGACATCGTCGTCGGACTCGATATCGGCAGCAGCAAGACCTGTGCGCTGATTTGCCGGATGGCCGGTGGGAGCCGCCTGGAGGTGGCCGGAGTAGGGGTGTCCGAGTCGAAGGGTTGGCGGCGGGGGAACATCGTCAATCTGGACGCCGCCGTGGCCTCGATTCGGCAGGCGGTGGAGGAAGCTGAAACGAAGGCGAGGGCGACGGTTGAATCGGCCTACGTCGGTATTGCGGGAACGCACATCCGGGGCGTGAATGCGCAGGGTGGACTGACCCTGGGACCTCATCGCCGGGAGATTACTCGCGAGGATGTCGACCGTGTCGTTCAGAGGGCGCAGGGAGTTTCGCTTCCTCCCGACCAACAGATCGTGCACGTTTTCCCCCAGGAGTATTTGCTGGATGCGCAGAACGGAATTCACGATCCGGTGGGCATGGTAGGGCGAAACCTGGAGGTCAATGTCCATCTGGTGACGGCGTCGGCGGCCGCGCTTCAGAATGTGGTCACAGCCGCCAACCGTGCCGGTATCTATATTCTCGGTACCGTGCTCGAACAGATGGCCTCCTCGGAATCGAACCTGCAGGACGACGACAGAGAGTTGGGCGTGGCGTTGGTGGACATCGGCGCAAGCACGGCAGAGATTATTCTCTACGAGGAGGGCTTGCTCCGCCACACGGCGGCCATACCCGTTGGAGGCGATCACTTTACCAATGACATTGCCGTGGGACTCAGGACTCCCATTCCGGAAGCAGAAAGGTTAAAGTGCACTTGGGGACTTCCGGTATCCGGGCGTCCTTCCTTCGAGGCTCTCGAGGTCAGCGGCGTCGGTGGGCGTCCGAGCCGCATGGTGCCCTATGTTACACTTGCGGAAATCCTTGAGCCGCGTGCCACGGAGCTTCTGGAGATGATTCAAGCGGAAATCGCGCGGCAGGGGATCGAGGGGCAGTTGGGCGCCGGGGTGGTGCTGACCGGCGGGGGAGCCAAACTGAAGGGATTGATCGAAATGGCGGAAAAGATTTTGTCGTTACCCGTGCGACGCGGCATTCCCGGCGGGCTCTCCAAGATGGGCGAAGCGCTTTTGGATCCGATTTTCTCAGCCGTGGTGGGGTTGGTCGGTTATGCCCACCGAATGCGGCGAAAGCAGGTGGTGCGCCAGGAAACTCTGGGGGAAAAGTTTCTCGGCCTGTTCCGCGCCCGTGCCTGAGGGTGCTTGTGACTATGGGCGCCCGTGACTATGGGTGCCCGTGACTATGGGCGAAGGATGCGGAAGGGCAACCCGGGACCACCGAATTCCAACCTAATGCGGGAGGGGCGGGAGAAAACTGAATGAAAAGACAAACGCAGGATAGCCCTTTGCGGGTGGACTTCTCCGAGCAACCCCGCCATAACGCCAAGATTCGTGTCGTCGGCGTGGGCGGAGGCGGAGGCAATGCGATCGACCGCATGATTGCCGCCCGTGTCGAAGGGGTTGAGTTCCTGGTTGCCAATACCGATCTCCAGGCCCTGGGAAATTCCGACGCGCCGGTAAAGATTCAGCTCGGCGCCAAGCTGACGAAAGGATTGGGCGCGGGGTCCAATCCGGAAATCGGCCGGCGGGCGGCGCTCGAGGACACAGAAAAAATCATCGAAGTCCTCGAAGGCGCGGACATGGTCTTCGTCACGGCGGGTCTGGGCGGCGGCACAGGTACGGGAGCCGCTCCCATCGTCGCAAGCCTGGCGCGGGAACTCGGAGCCCTGACCGTAGCGGTCGTGACTCGTCCCTTTACTTTTGAGGGGCGCCGGCGAGCTCTGCAAGCCGAACAGGGTTTGGCGGAACTGGCCGAGGCGGTGGACACGGTGATCTCCATCCCGAATGAGCGCCTGCTCGAGTTCGTCGACCGCGGCACGAGCTTCTTTGAAGCTTTCCGGATTGCCGACGACATCCTGCGACAGGCCGTTCAGGGAATCTCCGACATCATCACCATTACCGGCATCATCAACCGCGACTTCGCCGACATCAAGACGATCATGGAAGGCATGGGCCACGCGGTGATGGGGACCGCCAAGGCCAAGGGCCCGAAGCGCGCCGCAGAGGCCGCTACCCGGGCCATCTCCTCTCCGTTGCTCGAAGACGCTTCCATCCAGGGAGCGCAGGGCATCCTGCTGAATATCACAGGGTCGTCCAACCTGACCCTGCACGAGGTCAA
>JAPUME010000113.1 GCA_027294185.1 Acidobacteriota bacterium
ACCGGGATTGGGCGGAACGACATAGGAAATCGCAGACGACGGCGATTTGACCGCCTTCGGAGTGCAGTGATAAGATTCAACTTCTCTGGGAAACAGGATCGGCACCTGCGGGTTTTCTCCATTTGAAGGGGAGCGAATGGCCTATCCAAGAAGGATCCTTGCCTTTGTGATGGCGGGTGGCCGCGGTGAACGGCTTGACCCGCTCACTCGCTACCGCACCAAGCCGGCCGTTCCCTTCGGCGCCCGTTACCGCATCATCGATTTCGTCCTCAGCAATCTGGTCAACTCCGGAATCCACGCCATTTACGTGCTGACCCAGTACAAGGCCCAATCCGTGCTGGAACACATTCAGATGGGCTGGACGAGTCAGGTTGCCGGCAGGGACAATTTCATCCACGCCGTCCCGGCGCAAATGCAGGTCGGAAAGGGCTGGTATCGCGGCACCTCCGACGCCGTCTTCCAGAATATAGATCTGGTCCAGCAGTATGACCCTGACGTGGTGGTCATATTCGCGGCAGACCACATCTACAAAATGAATATTCGGCAGATGGTGGAGTTTCATCTGGAGTCGGGGTCGAAGGCTACGCTTGCATGTCTGCCGGTGCCGCGCGAAGAGGCGACCTCTTTCGGAGTCGTTGGGGTGGACCGGAAATACCGCGTGACGAGTTTTCTGGAAAAACCTGCCGACCCTCCCGGAATGCCGGGAAAACCGGACACGTCCTATGTTTCGATGGGGAACTATGTGTTCGATCCCAAGGTCCTGGTGGAGTCGTTGCGTGCCGACGACGCCGACGCGGATTCCCAGCACGATTTCGGGCGTAACATTTTCCCGATCCTCACCGAGACTTCGCAAGCCTATGCCTATGATTTTTCTAAAAATCGCATCCCCGGCAGGGCGCACGAGGATGAGGTGGCCTACTGGAAGGACGTGGGAACAATTGAAACTTACTTCGAGGCGAACCTGGACCTGAAGAATGTTCGACCTCAACTGAACCTCTACAATTGGAAATGGCCCATTTTGACCAGTAACTACAACGACCCGCCGGCCAAGTTTGTATTTGACGACAACGGACGTCGCGGCATGGCCGTGCAATCCGTCGTTTCCCCCGGTTGCATTCTGGCCGGTGGGTACATTAAGGATTCCGTGCTCGGAAGGAATGTCTTCCTGGATGAAGGCTCGGATGTGCAGGATTCCATTATTCTCGACAATGTGTACATCGGACCCGGTTGCCGGATTCGAAATACGATCATTGATAAGAATGTCCGCATCGAGGCGGGCGAGGCGGTGGGCTATGATGCGAAATTCGACCGAAAGCGGTATTTCGATTCGGAAAGCGGTATCGTTGTGGTCCCCAAATCTCCCGAGACCCGGGAGACTCGGGCGCGGGGGTATTAATCATATTTAGTTGTGAGGACCTATCCCCTGTCCTCCAGATTCCAGGCAAAGGATAAACATACCGATGAACCTTAACAAAGCGAAACTCGTATACGACTGCATTATCGTGGGGTCGGGCGCATCCGGAGGTTGGGCGGCCAAGGAGCTTACCGAGAAAGGGCTCGATGTTCTGGTGCTCGAGGCCGGTCCGCGGCTCGATCCGGCCAAGGATTTCCGCGAGCATACCTGGCCCTATGAGCTGCCCCACCGTGGATACCGCACGAGGGAGCAACTGAAGAGACAACACATTCAGACGACCTGTTACGCCTGTACGGAGTACACGCGCCACCTCTTTCTGGATGATCTTGAGCATCCATTTACGACGCCCTCCGGGAAGCCTTTCAACTGGATTCGCGGACGTCACGTGGGTGGGAAGACCATCATGTGGGCCCGTCAGAGCTACCGCTTCAGCGATTATGACTTCAAGGCGGCCACGCACGACGGATTCGGGCAGGACTGGCCGATTAGTTATAAAGACATCGCGCCTTACTATGAGAAAGTGGAAAGGTTCATTGGCATCTCAGGCGAGGCGATGAATCTGCCTCAGTTACCCGACAGTGTTTTTCTCCCTCCCATGGGAATGACCTGCGGCGAGCAACAACTGCGCCAGACCTGTGGGAAGCTCGACATGCCTTTTACCATCGGGAGAGTGGCCGTCCTGACGCGCCCCCACAACGGCAGAGCTCCATGCCATTACTGCGGGTACTGCCGACGCGGTTGCCACTCGGGCTCTTATTTCAGCAGCCCGATCTCCACTTTGCCGGCAGCTGAAAAGACGGGGCGTATGACCCTGCGGCCGAATTCCATTGTCCGGCATCTGTTAATGGATGAAAGCCGGATGAGGGCGAAAGGTGTATACGTCATCGACCGCGAAACGCGCCAGTCCCAGGAGATTTACGGGAAGGTGGTCGTTCTCGGAGCGTCGGCTCTTGAATCCACCCGGATTCTGCTGAACACGGTTTCTCCCCGTTTCCCGAATGGGTTGGCCAACTCCAGTGGGGCCCTGGGACACTACCTGATGGATCACACTTTTGCCCTGTCGGTCGGAGGTCATTTGCCGAATCTTCGAGGATCACCCTTCCTGGCTGACGACGGCCGGCCGAACGGAATCTATATCCCGCGCGTGCAAAATCTGGGTCGTCGCCACCCGAAGTTCATCCGTGGCTACGGATTTCAGGGAGGCGCCGGGCGGAGTCGCTTTCCCGGCCACGCCTCCGGAGTGCCGGGGTTCGGCGCCGGGTTCAAGAAGGCTGTTCGCGAAGATGCGCCCATGCCGGTTCGGTTGTCCGGTTTCGGCGAGATGCTGCCCCGTTATGAGAACTACGTGGAGATCGACACCAACAGGGTGGACGCGTGGGGTGTTCCTGTGCTGCGCATCGATTGCAGCCACAGCGACAATGAGCTTGCCATTGCCGCCGACATCATTGAAACGGCCAAGGAAATCCTCACCACCGCCGGTGCGGAAATCCAAAACGTAAAGGACACGGCCGACGCGCCGGGTTCGGGAATTCACGAATGCGGGACTGCTCGCATGGGCGATGACCCGAAAACAACAGTCCTGAACGCTTTCAATCAGACACACGACGTGAAAAATCTCTTCGTTGTGGATGGCAGCGCGTTTGTTTCCCAGTCGTGCGTCAATCCTACCTTAACCATCATGGCTCTTACGATCCGCTCCTGTGATTACCTGGCGGAAGAATACAGGCGAGGGGAGCTCTGATGATTTGCAGGTTGGCTCCTCCCATGCCGAATGGTTTGGGGACGAGTCGATAGCCCGTCGTCAATCGTCAATGGTCGAGTCGGTTCTGAGCGCGGTTCTCCTGGCTGCCATCCTGGTCGCAAGCTGGTTCCTCACCGATCGTTTTGCGCGCTGGATGTATCGCCGCTGTGAAAAGTGCGGCACGTTGAACGCGAAACGCCGCCTGCAATGCCGCAATTGCAGCCATCCGTTTGCCGGTTCGAGCCCTTGAGTGGGAACATTTTGCGCGATTTGATGAAGAGAAAGAAATGATGGAGGGCGGCGTTCCCAAAGGGTTCGTAGTCTCGATTCACATTCGTCCGAAAGCCAACGCCCTTACCGTGGCCATCGAGCAAGTGCGCGCGGTCCCTGGAAAGGGCCTGAAGGGGGACCATTATTTCAAGAGTGCCGAGTCCTCCGCCGGCCGGGTTCGCACCGGACCGGACCGTGAGATTACCCTGATTGAAATCGAAGCTCTTGAGGCCTTGAAGCGGGACTACGGAATTGAGCTTGGCCCCGGTGAGGCCCGGCGGAATGTGTTGACGCGCGGGATTGGCTTGAGCCATCTTGTCGGGCTAACATTTCAAGTGGGAGAGGTTCACCTGCACGGGATTCGGCTCTGCGAGCCTTGTGGCCATCTGGAGGAGTTGACGGGCAAGGAAGTCCGGCCGGGCCTCGTCCACCGAGGCGGTCTGCGCGCTCAGATTCTTACCGAAGGCGAGATCCGCGTCGGGGATTCCATCGGGGATTGATTCGTATTCGTTCCTTCTAGAGAAGTCTAATCACTGTGAAAACTTATTCCTCCATTCTTCCGGGAGCGGTGCTTCTTCTGGCAGCCGCCTTGTTCCTGCGATATGCGCCCCAATGGGATTCCTTTTCAGCGTTCGTCGGCATCTATCCTTATGTCGTGTGGGTGGCGGGCGTGCTCCTTGGCTGGCGTTTCAATCGCAGCCGGCTGGTCTTCGCCGTTCTGGTGCTGGCTCTTGGGGACCAGGCATTGCTCCGTTACTTTCCCGCCGGGTCCGGGGGGGACACCTTCAACCCGGTCGTTTTTGGCGCCGTCGCCTTTCTTCTCCCCATAAATCTTGCGGCCATCTCATTGATCACCGAGCGCGGCTTCGGGACTCCCAGGGGATTGGCCCGCCTCGGACTGATCTTGATCCAACTGGTTCTGGTTGCATGGATCATTCGCCCCGAGCAGGCGGAAAGGGCAAGCTGGCTGGATTGGCCAATTTTCGAGATCGGTGTCACCGGCTGGACGCCGCTGCCTCAGCCGGCGCTTCTGGCATTCGTGGGGGCCTTTATTCTACTGGCGGTACGCTTTCTTCTCCATCGAAGCGCCATCGAAAGCGGATTTGTCTGGGCGACGGCTGCGGCGTTTTTCGGTTTGCATGCGGGTGAGGGGGGAATCACATCCACGGTCTATCTCTCGACGGCAGGTTTCATCCTGGTGATTGCGGTCATTGAGACTTCCTATTCGATGGCTTACCGGGACGAGTTGTCCGGTCTACCTGCTCGTCGCGCTTTGAACGAGGCGCTGCTCCAACTGGGCAGCGGTTATGCGGTGGCCATGGTGGATGTAGACCACTTCAAGAAGTTCAACGATGAATATGGGCACGATGTGGGCGACCAGGTGTTACGAATGGTTGCTTCGAGGCTGCTGGCGGTGTCCGGCGGGGGAAAAGCTTTTCGCTACGGGGGTGAGGAATTCACCGTGATCTTCTCGGGTAAGTCGGCTGAGGAAGCCCTTCCACACCTGGAGACCGTCCGGCGACTCATTGAAAGATCAAGCTTCGCACTGCGAGGGAAAGGTAGGCCTCGAAAGAAACCCCCAAAGCCCAAAGCCACCAGCAGACCCCGGAAAGAAGTTTCCGTCACGGTAAGCGTGGGTGTGGCGGAACCCGACCGGCGCCATACGACCCCGGACCAGGTTATCAAAGCGGCGGATAAGGCCCTTTACCGCGCCAAAAAGGGCGGGCGGAATCAGATACAGACCTGACCCGCTTTGATCGGAAGAATTAGAATACTTTGCGTGATTCCAGGTGAGCTTCGATCTCCGGTCGCGTTCGCCAGGCGGGGCGCAATTCTTTGCGGGAGAATAGCGGTAACTGGTCGGTCAAGTGTGGTGACCCGGGCTGCGAGGCATTTCCATAGCCGATGAGCACGCTGGCGCGCAAGGGA
>JAPUME010000114.1 GCA_027294185.1 Acidobacteriota bacterium
GCCTCAGGGGTCGTCGTCTCAAGCGGGGAGCCCGCCATGAAAGTGGACGGGTTCCGCTACTTTCAGGGAGGCCATCCCTACCCGACGGCAGGAAGTTTCGCGGGAGCCGACGCGGCGCTCGAATTGGCGAGAAACCTCGAAGCAGACGACACCGTGGTATTCCTAATCTCCGGAGGAGGCTCGGCCATGCTTGAGAAACCCTGCTTTCCCGGAATTTCCCTCGACGATATGGCGAACCTGAACCGGGTCCTGGTAGGCGCGGGAGTGCCCATCGAGGAGATGAACGTAATCCGCAAACATCTCTCAGCGGTAAAGGGCGGGCGGCTGGGTCAGGAGGCCTACCCCACCGCGCAGCTCACAATATACATTAGCGATGTGCCCGAGCAGTTCCCCTCCATGGTTGCCTCCGGGCCTACTCTGCCCGATGAGTCCACCCTGGAAAAGTGTTATGAGCTGCTGGAACGCCACAAGCTGACGGCTAAGCTTCCTGAGGCGATCCGCAGCGTGATTGAGGCTCGCAACCTGCAGGAAACGCCCAAGGCCGGTGATGAACGACTGGGGAAATCCAAACATTTTTGCCTTCTTTCGAACCGGGACGCCGTGCAAGCCGCGCTCCATGCCGCCCGAACCTTCGGCTTTCGCGCCGAAATCGACACCGGCGATTGGGACAGCGACTATCGGAAGGTCGGCGACGGCGTTGCGGCGCGCCTGGAGAAGCTGGTCAGCAGATATCCGGGGGTACCCGTCTGTCTGGTCCTGGGGGGAGAAGTCACCTGCCCGGTCACGGGCCCCGGGTCAGGTGGACGAAACCAGGCTTTTGTTCTCAATTTAGTATCCAGGATTGCGGGCCGCCGCCGGGTTGTGCTGAGCGCCGGCACTGACGGCACCGACGGCAACAGCCCCGCCGCCGGGGCGTTGGCGGACGGCGACACACTGGGGCGAGCTGAGGCTTTGGGCCTCGATGCCGAAAAACTCTTTCAGGCGAGCGACTCCTACCATTTCTTTGCACCCCTGGGCGACGCTCTCGAAACCGGTCCTACGGACAACAACGTCCGCGACCTGCGCCTGCTGATGGCATTTTAGGATTACGAGAGAATATTCTTACATCCACAGGAGGAGTTGCAATGGCTACGGAAGTCGGATTCATAGGCCTCGGGATCATGGGCCAACCCATGGCGCTGAACCTGATCAAGGCCGGATACAAGTTGACGGTTTACAACCGCACTGCGAGCAAGGCAGAACCTCTGAAAACGGCCGGGGCCACGGTGGCATCGACGCCCGCCGAGGCGGTGAAAAACGCGGAGTTCGTCGTCTCGATCGTGAGCGATACGAACGCCATGGAAGAAGTGGTCACCGGCAAGGGAGGAGCGTTGGAAACGCTCCGGCCCGGCGCGGTCTGGATCGATTCGAGCACCATCAGCCCCGTCTTCAGCGTCAAATTGTCCCGCTTGATGGGAGAAAAGGGAGCGAAGCTCCTCGACGCTCCCGTGACGGGAAGCAAGCACGGAGCTGAGAAGGGCGAGCTTCTCTTTATGATCGGAGGGGAGGACGACGCTTTGAAGAAAGCCAAGCCTCTGATCGACGTGATGGGCAAGAAATTCATTCACCTGGGCGGCAACGGCAAGGGACTCTCCTGCAAAGTTTCGATGAACGCCATCCTGGCGACGCAACTACTGATCTTCTGTGAAGCGATTCTCTTGGCCAAAAAAGCCGGAGTGGACCCGCAACAGTTCCTCGACGTGATGCAGTCGAGCTTCGCCCGCTCGCATCTGGTGGACTTCAAAGCGCCTTTCATTTTCAAGGGCGACTTCACGCCATTCTTCCCGCTGGGCTTGATGCACAAGGACCTGAGCCTCGCCCTTGAGAATGCATACGCCAACAACGTGCCCATGCCGACCACCGCCGCCGTCAAAGAGGTGTTCGGCGCAGGCAAGGCTCAGGGGAAAGGTGATCTCGATATCGGAGCCGTGATCACGGTTTTGGAAGACCTGACGGGAGAAAAAGTGCGTGTCTCAAATCCTTCCTCTTGATCACATCCGCCCAGCGCCGAAAGGGGAGGCGTTCCGCCTCTCTTTGCCCAACCCGATTCTGGGGAGGAGCCATTACCTGCTCCTTCCCCTGAACGCCGGGTGGACTTACAAGCCCGTGGAAGAGCAGCTTAAAGCGCGCCGTCATCTGATTCTGGCAGACCGGATGTGGGTCACGGAAGGCGAGGCGGAATTCGATGCAATCCCGGAAGGAGGGGGTCGAATCAGGGTTCGGCTAAAGGCGCGGCGCGGGCCGCCTTCCAGTGTTTTCTGGAAGACCGGCAAGACGCATCTTTCCCTCGACTCACACCCGACGCTGGAGCCGACCCGGCTTTTCTCCTGGTTTCTGCCGGGCAGAACCCAGGCTCGCAGAAACCATGTGTTGTTTTATTGCGAGGATACCGAAAGACGGGTGGAGCTACGCTGGGAAACCGAAAACAAGAATCTCCAACAGGCCTGGCTGGATGTTCTCCAGGCCTGCCGCTGCCACTGAGCTTCGAGGGCAGCCGAGGAATCCCTCCCTTCCGCCTGATTCCCCAAAGAAAGCAACCGTGCAGAAGCGCCTATTTCTTCCGAAAATAGTCGTCGGTTCCGTCGATCCAGTCCTGCCGGATGGGGCTGAAAATATCCATGACAATAGATTCCTCGAGCGCCACCACACGATGGGGCACATTGGAGGGAATGTGGATGATTTCTCCCGGCTTCGGCACGACTTCCTTGCCTTCCAGCTCAAAGCGGACCGCGCCGCTCACGACAAGCGAAAACTGTTCATTTTCGTGATGATGGCTGGGCACGGCAGCGCCTTTGTCAAAATGGATTTGAGCCAGGGTCATCTTCGACCCGTGGATCACCTTCCTCCAGAGGTTTTCGTTGAGGGCTTCGGGCGGAATCCCCTCCCAGGAATAGATCTTCATAGCGGGCTTCCCTTCACAGTTTTGAATTTGGCGGAGATCAGAGGCCGTAAACGGCCCGGTACACATTTTACATGCAATGGGGAAAAGTTCGAGCTAGAATAAGTCTACACGGTGAGAGGAATTTCAATCTCAGCGCAGGATGGCGAAAACCCATGGGTTCAATCTGTAATGTCGGGCGCAAGGAGCAGATGATACGTCTCGTGCTGGGGGCCGGATTGGTCACGGCGGCTCTCCTTTCGCCTCTCGGCCCGACGGCCCGCTGGGTCATTCTGGGGCTGGGGGTTCTGACCTTTGTGCAGGGCATCGTCAGGTTTTGACCGGGCAAGCGCGTGCTCGGTCTGAGCACAGACTGGCGGCCGCTCAAGAATGCCGATGGGC
>JAPUME010000115.1 GCA_027294185.1 Acidobacteriota bacterium
CTCAACCGTACGCGCAGGCCATACGCGCCGCCGCCGCCCGCAACGGTGTGGACGCCGAACTGGTGATGGCTCTCATCCGTCAAGAGTCCAGTTTCCATCCCCGTGCGCGCTCCCGTGCCAATGCGCGCGGCCTGATGCAACTGATCACCCCGACGGCTCGTCAGATGGCACGCCAGGCAGGGAAACCTTACCGGACCCAGTATCTTTACGACCCCGCGTATAACCTGGATCTGGGCTCCCGCTATCTGCGTTACCTGGTGGACCGGTTCGACGGCCAAATCGAACAGGTCCTGGCAGCCTATAACAGCGGCCAGCACAGGGTGGATGCCTGGCTGGGCCGGGAAGAGTATCGCGAGCCGGCAGAGTTCGTGGCGAGCATCCCCTTTTCTGAGACCCGGGCCTATGTACGTATCGTGATGAGCAACTGGGAGCTCTATCGGCGCCTCTCTCCCGTGTCCCCTCCGAGTGAACCCGTGCAGGAAGGGGGAACCACCCCTGCCCCCGCGGAAGGGCCCTAAGCTTTTCTCTCGGGCTGGTTGGTAACGGCAACGAGGTTTCTTGAAAGCGTCTCGCTCGTGGTAAGATGTTGCGATTTTGTCCCATTGACGAGGATTGAAACTGATGAATCAAACCGCAGCTTCCTCCGTTACCTATTTGGTTCCGCAGGATACCCTCGTCGAGGCCCCCGGCCAGGGAGAGCCTCTGGAATTGGGCGCGCGGGCGGGAAAATCCGTGCTCCTGGTTCTGCGCATTACCGATGTGATCGAGCAGGAATCCCTGGACGTTTCCATTTGGGGTGCTGAAGACGGGGACAACTGGGGGGAGAAGCCCCTGTTCAGTTTTCCTCAGCAGTTCTATCTGGGTGAAACTCCCGCTGCCGTGCATTTGAATCTTCGGCCGGAAATCAAATTTTTGCAGGCCCGTTGGGAAGTCAACCGTTTCGGAAGAGGTTATGCCCAGCCGTACTTCCGCTTCGGCCTGGAAGTGCAGAACCTGGATTAATCCCATCGGGTTGATTCCCGAGGAGAATTGCCACTCGATATGACGGATTCGAACCACAAGACGGGGATTGACCGCAGACAATACCGCCGCGTGGGCCTGGTGACCGAAGTCCGATGCGAGCATGGGGGCAAAGAGGAAATCCTGCTGACGCGGGACATCAGCGAAGGCGGAATCTTCGTCGCTTCCGATAAACCCTTTCCCCTCGGAACAGAGGTCAAGATTCTTCTCCACCTGAGCGCCTCGGGGCCGGGCCTGGAATTGGCAGGCGGTGTAGTCTATATCGTTCCCGACCTCGGCATGGGGATTGAGTTCTCAAAATTAAGCGAAGCAGCCCGAACCATCCTGCGCGAATTCGTGGCTCTCTCGCCCGAGGGATCGACTTGATGTTTCCTATTCGCATGACCACGGCTGGTTTGGGACGCCTCATCCGGTACTTTGCGATGGGGCTTTTTGTTTTGGGTCTGGGGTCCGGAGTGACGGTTCGCGGGCAGGACGCCACGGGTGCGGGATCCCTCGAGGCCGGGCAGGTGGTCGATCTGTTGCAGAAAGTCTGGCGAGTTCAGTACCGGCTGAGTGATCTTCTAACCCAGGTGGACACCGAGGCGTACAAGTCTGAGGAGACCGACCCCGGAGCCTTCCGCAAGGTCTATTCCACTACGATCGATGAGATGAAAACCCTGCAGCGGCTTCGTGGGGATTTTGAAAAGAGCCCGGAAAACCTCTTCCTCGCCTATGATTCCCGCGAGACGATCGACCGTCTTCTCGAGGCGCTGGGAGGGATGGAGGCGCGCATGGCGCGCATGGGCGAGACCAGCCTGTCGGGACAGCTTTCTGAAGCCGGCAAGGAATTGGCCGGCCTGCAGGTACCATTGAAATCCTACATGACGTTTCTCCTGGGCAACTATCGTCAGATTCTCTCGGCCATGGAGGGGAACCTGGCCAGTTGCCATGAAAGACTGAGTTTTGCCATGGGGAATCAGAGGGGCCGCGAGCGCGTGGTTCCGAATCGGCTGCCTGTTCGCTCCCGCTCCATCCCCCCACCTTCCGCACCCGGGGCGATTTCCAATCCCCGGTAGTCCGTCACAAAACCAGCGGGTGAAAGCTGGCACGGCTCGGGTACCCTGCACACCTAGGCGGCGGCTTCTGCCAGGCTCTTGTCGATAATTTTCAGGGCCTCGTCTGCGTCGGTCTTGGAGACGATCAGCGGAGGAGAAATCCGCAGCACGTTCGCGTAGGTGCCGCCCTTGCCGATCAACAGGCCGTTGGCCCGCGTCCGTTCGAGCACCTTGTTGACCACATCCGGGGCCGGCTCCTTCGTCTTCCGGTCTTTGACCAACTCCAGACCCTGCATCAGACCCATTCCGCGCACATCACCGATAACGGGATGTTTCTCCTTGAGCGCTTCCAATCCCTGCCGCAGGTGTGTGCCCACGGTGTGGGTGTTTTCGAGCAGGCGCTCTTCCTCGATCAGATCGATCGTGGCCTTGGCTGCCACACAGCTGACCGGATTTCCGCCGAAGGTTGAAATGGTCATCCCTTTGTAGGAGTCGGCGATTTCCGGGCGGGTGACGGTACAACCGATGGGAGTGCCGTTGGCCATGCCCTTGGCCGCGGTGATAAAGTCCGGCTCCACTTCCCAGTGCTCGATGCCGAACCATTTCTTGCCGGTCCGTCCGAAGCCCGTCTGCACTTCGTCGGCGATAAACAGGCCGCCGTACTCGCGTACGATTTTGACGACGATCTTGTAATACTCCGGCGGCGGAACAATGACCCCGCCCAATCCCTGAATCGTCTCTGCCAGCATCCCCGCGATCTCGCCGCTGGTGCTGGTGCGAATGACATCTTCAACATCTTTGGCGCAGGCCAACTCGCAACTCGGATAGGTCAAACCGAACGGGCAGCGGTAGCAGTACGCGCTCGGCGCATGGACGACCCCGTGCGCTTGAATGCCTGCCTTGCGCCAGACGGCCATCCCCGTCATCGACTTGGCCAGATGCGAGTGGCCGGCGTAGCCGTGCCGCAGGACCACGAACTCGCTGTTTCCCGTGTGCATGCGCGCCGTGAGCACCGCCACTTCATTCGCTTCCGTTCCGCTGTTGGTGAAGTAGGATTTCTTCAGCCGGCCCGGCGCAATCTGGCCCACCCTCTCCGCCAGGGATACGATGGCTTCCGTCGGGAAGAGAGTCGAGCTGTGCTGCACGCGGTCGATTTGCTGCTTGATGGCGGAGGTGATCTTTTCGCGCGCGTGACCGGCGCTGATGGTCAGAATTCCGCCGAAGAAGTCCAGGTACCGCCGTCCCTCCAGGTCAAAGACGTACTGGTTCTTGGCATGATCCAACACCAGGGGATCCTTGTAGTAGGTGGTCACGCAGTTAAAAAGGTATTCGCGATGTTTGCGTAGGATTTCATCTTTCGTCATGAAGGGTTCTCCTCGCGCGAGTGCGGCGCCGGCTGATTTGTCGGGGGCAGGAAACGGCATAGATAGCTCGAATTCTCCCCGCAGAGAGTTACCTGTAGAGAGTTGGATTGTGCAGTGGGTCCCGTTCGTCCGGGCTCCCCTAGCGCTGCTCGGGATGCTCTTCCTGGGGCAGCTCCAACACGGTGGCAACGATCTTCTCCGCGACGCCCTGGCAATAATCGTCGAAATCATCCTTAAATCGCGGAAACGAATCCTGGAGGATCAGGGTAACGGCCTCCAGATTGGCGATATGATCTGTGTGAAACGGTTTCATAGTAAGATCCGTCCATTCTTTTTATGGTTTCAGGTAAGAGTCCAACCAGTCCAATAAGGTTTTATACCACAGACGGGAGTTCTGCGGCTTGAGAACCCAGTGCCCCTCATCCGGATAGTAGAGGAAACGCGAGGGAACCCCGCGCCGTTTCAAAACCGTGAAGAGTTGGAGCGCCTGATTCAGCGGAACCCGGTAGTCGTGTTCCCCGTGGATCAGCAGCATCGGGGTTTGGATGCGGTCGGCGAAATTGCTGGGAGACCATTTCTCATAAAGCTCAGGATTCTCCCACGGCACACCGCGAAATTCCCATTCCGGAAACCACAACTCTTCCGTGCTGCCGTACATGCTGCGCTGGTCGTAAACCCCGGCATGGGAGACGAGGGTTCGGAAGCGGTTCGTGTGGCCGGCAATCCAGTTCGCCATATAGCCGCCGAAGGAGCCGCCTGCGGCCCCGATACGGTTGCCGTCCACATAGGGCAAGGCAGCCAGCGCATCGGTCGCAGCCATCAGGTCCTCGTAGCATTTGCCGCCCCAGTCGCCTGAGATTTCCTCCATAAACTTCAATCCGTAACCGGTCGAGCCGCGCGGGTTCGGCATCAGGACCACGTAGCCGCGAGTGGCGAACATCTGAGCGTTCCAGCGGTAATGGAAGCTGTCGCTCCACGCGCCTTGCGGGCCGCCGTGAATCAACAGCAGGGCAGGGTAGGTCTTCTCGGGGTCGAACCCGGGAGGCTTGAGCAGAAATCCGTGAATCGTGGCCCCGTCAGGCGCGGTGGTTTCAAACGATTCGCCGGGATTCATCTCCAGCTCTGCCACCAAATCCTGATTGAAGTTGGTGAGAGGTTCGATCCCGCTCCCGTCGGTTCGGCTGCGGTAGAGTTCGACCGCTCGGTTCAGTTTCTGTCTCGTAAAGACGAGGCTCCGCCCCTCAGGGCCGGGTTGAACGCTCCCGTGAGTGGCTCCACTCAAGATTCTCCTGGCTCCCTGCCCGGTGAGGGAAATCCGGAAGACCGAAGAGGTGCCTCGTTCGGACGCCGTGAAGTAAATCGTCCTGCTGTTCGGAGCCCACACGAACGAGGAAAGGGAGATATCCAATCCAGTCCTGAGTTCGCGGGCGACGCCGGTGTCTCGCGCGTAGATCATTAATCGGTTCCGGTCCGACTCGAAGCCCCCGCGTTCCTGAGAGAGATAGGCGATAAATCGTCCATCGGGCGAATAGCGGGGCGCGGTGTCGGAGCCGGGATTCGTAGTGATCTTGCGAGCTTCACCCCCTGTGACCCCTACGAGAAACAGATCGTTGTTCGTGGAGGCGGCAGGATTCGGGTCGCGGTTCGAGGTGTAGCAAACTTGCCGCCCGTCGGGTGAGATGTCGTAGCCGTCCATGCCTCCCAGAGACCAGGTGGGAGAGTCGGTCGGGCCCGGCGTCAGGTCGCGCACCTCATCCCCGTCAGCCGAACCTACCAGCAGGTGTGTGTATCGGTCGTCGCGCCAATGGTCCCAGTGGCGGAACAGGAGCTCATCCAGCAGGCGGGCTTTGACTTTTCCATTCTCCTGTTGATCGAGTTTTTCCTTATTGCAGGCATCCTCAGTGCATTCCGCAAACACTCGCGAGGTAATGAGCATTTGATCCCCGCGGCGTGACCATACGACGCCGCTGGCGCCGGTTGCGACCTTTGTCACTTGCCAGGCTTCTCCTCCCTCCACATGGATTCGCCACGCCTGCGAGCTGCCGCTACGGCTTGAGATGAAAGCCAGAGAGCGGCTCTCGGGTGACCATCGCGGTCGGCTCTCTGAGGAATTTCCACGTGTCAACTGCTTCGGCTCGCCGCCCAGGAAGGGGACCAGCCAGAGGTGGGAATGGGAGTCGTTGTTTTCGAGATTCTGTTGGTTCACGACGAAGGCCACCCAGCGGCCGTCCGGCGAGATTTGCGGGTCCGAGAGGCGTTGGAATTCCATGAGATCCTCGAAGCGGATCGGACGCTTGGCCTCGAGGGTTCGCGCGGATGCCAGCATCAGGATGGTGAGGCAAAGGGCTGTTGGATTGAACCGCATCTCGGTTTCCTCCGTGGGGGGACCGTTCTCCCGGGCACACATTCGCCTCGGGATCATCGAGCTTTGACCCTTGCATTGTACCTTAGCTGCGGCTCGGAGGAGCAGACGCGTTCTGTGCTTCCTTATTTAGCCGGCATGATGTATTTTGCCGTGCACGAGTCGAAAATTCAGCGGCCCACGAACCCCAGGGCTGCGGCAGAGGGTAAAGGTCAATCGAAGATGAACATCAGCGTTTTCGGGCTTGGTTACGTGGGCTGCGTAACTGCGGCGTGT
>JAPUME010000116.1 GCA_027294185.1 Acidobacteriota bacterium
AGTGTTCCCAGGTGGCGGCGCGAGTAGACGTGAACTTCGTAGGGCCAGCGGGCGAAGAAAGGGATGAAAGCCGTGAAGTGGCGATTCTGGGCCACGATCCGCTTCCGCGCCTTCCGCTCCTCTCGAAGCACATCGCAGAAAAGACAGCGACGCTTGCGGCGAAAATGCGAACGGGCGGAAGCAATCTCCCTTTCCAGTCGAGGGGGCACGTAAGGGAAGGCGTAGATTTGCCCGTGAGGATGGGGCATGGTCACGCCGATCACTTCTCCCCGGTTTTCAAAGATCAGAACATAACGGAGAGCAGGGTTCCTTTTGTGCTCCAGGAATCGACGTTTCCACAAGCCCACCAGTTTTACCAGGTGGGGAATGGGGAGCTGCGAGAGGGCCTTCTTATGGTCCGGATGGTAGAGCACCACGTCACAGGCGCCTTCGGAGGCGCGAACCGGAGAGAGCTTTGTGCCCTGAACAGAAGGGCTCGGAGGGGGAGAGGAGAAAGCCGGGAAGTCATTCGGATAGAGAAAAACGTCGTAGTCCTCAGGTACGCGTCCCGAACCGGGACAGAAGGGACAACCCTCGCGGGGCATAACGGGGCGGCCCCGGCGGTGCGCAGCGGTCGCCACCCATTCGGCCAGAATCGGATTCCATCGTAACTCGGTCATTGTTTCTTATTGGTGTGGACTACGAGGGCAAGCCTTTACGCAGGTGCAGGCAGGCGATTTCAGGAGGACATGCGACGCGAAGAGGAACCCATACGGTTCCGATACCGCGATTGATGTAAATCTGAGTTCCCCCCAGTTGACCCCAACCGCGAACGAACCGCCGCCGTCTCCGGACATTCCAGCGCCCGTAAACCGATTCCGCCCATTTCCACGGTAAACGGATCTGTCCGCCGTGGGTGTGTCCGGAGAGAACCAGATCGATGCCGGACCGGGAGGCCAGCCCAATAATGTCCGGGTTGTGGCAGAGAAGCAGTTTCGGTTCGCCTCGGGGAATCCCCTGCTGGGCCGCAGCCAAATCCGCCTCTTTCCACCACAGGTCGTCCACCCCCAAAACCCAGAGGGTTCCCGCCGGAGAACGGAGAGCGTGATGCTCATTGCGCAAGACCTGAATCTGCTGCGCCCGGAGGGCGCGAGTGATCGCGTCCGCTCCCACCTGGAAATCATGATTCCCAAGGACGGCAAACACGCCCTGCTTTGCCTTGAGCCGCCCCAAGGCTCGAGCCACGGGCCAGATGCAGGCGGCGGATAGCGTGACGTAGTCTCCCGTCAGCGCCACCAGGTCGGGCGAACATTCATTCACCAACTCGACGACGCGCTCCACTTCACGCAAGTTGACGAGCAGGCTGTGATGGATGTCGCTCAAATGAACAATCCGTAAGCCGTCGTAGGCAGCCGGAAGACCCGGCAAACGGATGTCGGCGTCGGTAATCTGTGGCCGCAGTCTTGCACGCCGGGGAGGATAATCGGCTTCCTCCTGGCGGTTGAGACTCAGCGTCACCAGCCTGCGGCGGCGGAGGAATCGTCTTGTGGCGAGCCTTCTCAGTCTTCTACTCCTGAGCGAAATCACCCGGCGTGAGAGGTTTTCACCTGCGAAAAAATATCTCCCATTTCCGCGTGAATCAAGCCGTTTGAGGCGAAGATGGGATCACCCCAGAGCTTAAAGGGGCCGCCATCCATGTCGGTGATCTTCCCACCGGCTTCGAGAACCATCAACCCTCCGGCAGCTTTGTCCCAGGGGAAGAGCTTAAGCTCCCAGAATCCGTCCAAGCGACCTGCGGCCAGGTAACAGAGGTCCAGCGAAGCCGAGCCGGCCCGGCGAACCCCATGGCAAAGTTCCGTGAAGCGCAAATAGTACTGAATGTTCAAATCATGATTTGCGGCCCGGAAGGGTGGGAATCCCGTGGCCAGAAGGCTTTCGTCCAGCCGGGGGGATTGGGAGACTCGCATGCGCCGGTCATTCACATACGCCCCCTGCCCTTTGACGGCTCTGTAGAGCTCCTTCCGCAAGGGATCATAAATCACTCCCAGGACTACCTCTCCTCGCTGTTCCAGGGCCAAGGCGACACAGAACATGGGAAAACCGTGCGCGAAGTTAGTGGTTCCATCCAGAGGGTCCACGTACCAGCGGAACTCGGAATCCGATTTCGATTCTCCTCCCTCTTCGGCCACGATGCCGTGGTCGGGGAACCGTTCACGAATCCTTCCCACGATCAATTCCTCGGCCTGACGGTCAGCGCTCGTAACCAGGTCGAACCGGCCCTTGTAGTCAATCTCGCGCGGCTCATCGTAGAGCCGGGCAATGATATCCCCTGCGTCGCGGACCGCCTCTTCGGCCACTGAAAGATGGTCGTCCAATTCGATACTCGTATCCCGGGAAAAATGCAGGGCCCTTCCTTAACGATCACCGGCTCTGGCATCGACCAGGACCCGGACCTCACCCTCTCCTTCGGCCCAGACGGCTCCGTCCTTAAAGAATTCTTTCTTCCAGATAGGCACAATCTGCTTCAGCCGGTCGATGCCGTAGCGGCAAGCTTCAAAAGCCGCCTTACGATGGCCCGAGGAGACGACGATCGCCACGCTGGTCTCCCCGATTTCCAATCGACCCAGGCGATGAACCATGCCGACGCGGTCAATGGAAAACTTGTCGTGTATCTCGGCTCCGACAAGGCACATCTGTTTCAGCGCCATCGGCTCATAGGCCTCGTATTCCAGGTAGAGGGTCCGCTTGCCCGCTGAATGATTTCGAACGATCCCTTCAAAGACCACCACGGCGCCGTCGGCGGGAGACTTCAAGCGCTCGACCAGCTCCACCGTATCAATGGAGTCGGTTGTGATCTGAAAAATATCCTCTTCCCCGCCGCTGACTGGAGGCAGAAACGCAACTTCGTCGCCCTCTCGCAGGGCCTGCGAACGATCGGCAAACTCCCGATTGATCGAAGTAAGGAGCGAGGCCGACATCTCCTCCAATCGCGGGAAACGCTTCACGTAGTCGGCCCATAAATCCGCAAGCCGGGACCCCTCCTGAAGCGTAACCGATTCCTGGCGGCAACCCGTCATCTCATGAAGCATGCCGAAAAACAGAACGTTTATTTCCATCCGCCCGTTTCTTGCGTTGACCTTTCCAATTCGTGAACCCGCCGGATATTCAAGGAGAACCCGGGGCACCTCACAAAGTTACTCAACCTGTTCCGCTCCCTGGTCGAGAAAATCCAAGAGGTCCTCGACCGTCGCCCTGCCCCGGTCCAAGGCACCTCGGAGGGCTTCTTCCTGCTCTCGAGCAAGGTCCCAATCTCCCACCCGCACACTCTCCCTCAAGCCGGGAATCGGGACCGTGGAATAGCCAGTATACACTCCGGGGGCATAAAAGGCATGACGGTACCAGGGCCGCCCGGGCAGTCCCCCAGGCAGGAGAAAATCCCTTTCGACCTTCATCAGAGCATCGTTAATGCGTGAACGCAGCGCCTTGTCCGAGAGCCGGGCCTCCGATAATCGATTCCAACGCCGTCTGAATCCCTCGACGGAATCGATAAACTGCTGGACGGCGGCAAGAGTCTGGTCGAGCGAAAGTCTCTCCGCGCCTTCTGCCTCGCGCAGATCATCCCGCAAGTCATGAAGGTGATTTTGAATCACTCTGCCGTAGGCTACATAGTCGTAGGGAAGCAGGTCCGCATTGGCCAGCCGCAGCGCCAGCAGCCCCCAGATCTTGGTCGCGGCAACGCTGTAATGGAACCCGGGATCACCGAAGCGCTCCATCCAGAGAAAGTTATCCTGTAGGGCATGGTAGACCCCGTAAGACCCGCCGAAGCCGA
>JAPUME010000117.1 GCA_027294185.1 Acidobacteriota bacterium
TGATCGTGATTGCCTTCGTCGGTGGGCTCGGCATGGGCACGACGATCGACTGGTACGTCGAAGCGCAGCGCATCCAGTCGGCAAAGACGGTTCGGGACGCTTCCTACGCCATCTGGTCCGGCACGGCGCTGGTGCTGACACGAAATGCGGTCTGGGCCGTCGCCATTCTGGGTTTCTACGTCATGTTTCCGGATATCAAGGACCAGGCCGACTTTGAGATGGCCTGGTTCCGGTTGGGTTTCGACTATCTGCCGGCGGGCATGGTGGGGTTCTTCTTCGCCGGCATCGTTGCCATTCACGTCTCAAGCGTGGCCGGGATTCTGAACCTCGGCGCCCTCTACGCGACACGGGATATCTATCACCACTACATCAACCCCCAGGCTTCGGATAGGAAGCTGATCCTGGTGGGCCGCCTCTCGACGCTTGGAATCCTTCTCGGCTCTTTCGTTTATGGCTCCATGATGCAGGAGATTACGAAATGGCTGATATTCGCCCTGTGGATTATGATGGCCGGAATCTGGCTGCCGAACATCCTTCAGGTCATCTGGTGGCGGTTCAACGCCTGGGGCGCGCTTGCCTCCTGGATTGCAAACCTGGGCATCAGTTGGCTGGTGGTGTGGATTTTGCCGGAGTTCGGCATTATACCCGTGCTTCCCGACTACCTGCAGTTCTGGATTTTGATGGCGCTGGGCGCCGCCGTTTTCATTCCCGTCGTCTATTTGACGCCGGCTGAAGATATGGAGCATTTGGTGCAATACTATGTCCGGGCAAGGCCCGCCGGGTGGTGGAAGCCGGTGAGAGAGGAAGCGGAAAGGCGCGGGCTCCTCGATACCCGAGAGAATAATCTTTCCGCGAAGGGGGCAAGCTGATGGCTTTTCTGCGACGCCGCTGGACGCCCGAGGCGGCTGAGGAATGGACCAAGGAAGACTGGCTGGCCGCGATATTGGCTTCCCTTTCCTACATCTTCCTGGCCGTGGGACTTGCGCTGAGCCTTCTGCTGATGTGGAAGGGCTACCTGCTCTTCCTTCTCGGAATCTTTTTCGCCCTGGCGATGTACTACGTGGTGGACCCCAAATTGAAGGTCATGTCCTCGGAATACGAGGCCAAGCAGCGAAAGTATATCTCTGAGGTTGAGAAAGCTCAGCGGTGGGAGGAATAGGTTATGTCGCAGGGTCTGGCAGTTGTAATCGGAATGTCCATCGCCTACGTTGCTTCCTTTGCAGGGCTGATCTTCGCCTATCTGAGCTATAAGAAACGTAACCGGGAAGGAGGGTCGACCCGCAAGTGATGGTCCCGTGGTTGATGCTTCAGGCTGTCCGGCCTTCGTGGAGCGTGGCGGGCATCGTCATCCCGTCCATTGTGATGGTGATCTCGTTCGCAGCGGCGTGGTGGCTCTATAAACGCTTTTCGAATGAAAAGGATTAGCCTGTTCCCATCTCGTGGTCCAGGACTCCTCGCAGTGATTTCCCTCAGGTCTGTAGCTCCTCCCAAAGCAGCGGCCCGCTGAAATCGTCTGTGCTCTTGTAGGGCTCATAGATGCCGGAGACGCCGCGCGGGGCGGTTCGCCGCCGCCAAAGTTCGCCATTCCTGGATAGGGCTCCTTTCCCGCTTATTGACTCTTGACGAAGGGCTTCTGAAAGAGAACGCACCACGATTGTGATCGTTTTCCCGTGAGTCGCCCCTTGCTTGCCTTTTGAGAAGATTGTTCCTACACTTGCCTGAAGCAAGTCGGGCGGATTGAAATGGAAGGACTATGCTGCGAGGCGTAAGGGTCGCATTTCCCATAGCGCTGTGGGCTGCGAGCGTTGCCATGGTGGGCGCCGTTCGAGGGGTGCAGGATGTGGCCCCGGCGCAAGGCGTCGAGTTCTTTGAAAAAAAGATTCGGCCTGTTCTGGTGACAAATTGTTATGTCTGCCACGGTCCTGAAAGCGCGGTCATGGGCGGGCTTCGGCTGGATTCCAAATCCGGCATCCTCAAGGGGGGCAGCCGAGGACCGGCTATGGTGCCGGGTGATCCTGCAAACAGCCTGCTCATCAAAGCCATCTCCTACAAGGATCCTCACCTCGCCATGCCGCCCACCGGCAAGCTCAGCGAGGAAGAGATTACCGACCTTATTGCCTGGATTGCAATGGGCGCTCCCGACCCGCGTGCTCAAGCGCCGTCGGCGGTTGCCGTTGAGGGCGAGAAGGGAATCGACTTCGCGGAAGGGCGCAGATTCTGGTCTTTCCAACCCGTCAAAGATTATTCGCCCCCGCAAGTTCAACAAAACGACTGGCCCACATCACCCCTCGACAACTTTATTCTGGCCAGACTGGAAAAGAAGGGTTTCTCGCCCGCCCCTGCCGCCGACGGGCGTACCTGGCTGCGGCGAGTCACCTTCGACCTGATCGGCTTGCCCCCCACGCCCGAAGAAATCGACGAATTTCTGGCCGATGAATCCGCCTCGGCATTCGAGAAAGTAGTTGACCGTCTTCTGGCCTCGCCGCACTACGGCGAACGCTGGGCGCGTCACTGGCTGGACGTGGTCCGTTACGCCGAGACGAACGGGCATGAGTTTGACTCCGACAAGCTCGACGCCTGGCGTTACCGCGACTACGTCATCCGCGCCTTCAACGCTGACCTGCCTTATGACCGTTTCGTCCTGGAGCACATCGCCGGGGACTTGTTGGCTGACCCGCGAACAATATTCGACGGCAGCCAAATGGAGTCCGCCCTGGGCACGGGGTTCTATTGGTTCGGCGAGGTGATCAACAGTCCCGTCGATTCGGTGAAGTCCGTCGCCGACCAGGTGGACAACCAGATCGACGTGACGTCGAAAGCCTTCCTGGGCCTGACCCTCGCCTGCGCCCGCTGCCATGACCATAAGTTCGACCCCATCTCCGCGGCAGACTACTACGCCGTGGGAGGAATCCTGCACAGCACCGACATTCGGGAGGTGTCGATTGACTCGCCCGCGCGCATTCGGGAGATTGCAGCCACTCACGGGATGATCGCGAATGCGAGCCGCCGGATACGCGGGCTGCTTCAAGCGGCCTGGTTGCCGCTTGCTGAATCGCTCACCGGGTACCTGCCGGGGGCAGCGAAACTGATTTCCTCAGAAAAGACGGACGAGAAGGACGAGAAAGAGGAAGCGGCCGCCATTGCGGCGCTCGCCGCCGAGCGTGGCCTGGACGCGCCCAGGCTCGGGGCGTGGGTCGGCTATCTCCGGGAGGCTGCAAAAGACCGGGGGCACATCTTCTATCCTTTTGCTGCAATGGCCGAGCGGAGGAGCAAGGATGGGGCCTCCTTCGTTAGTTCCCTGGCGGCGGTTCGGAAGGAGCTTGAGGCGAGTCTTTCCGGTGAAGAGCTCGAGCAGAGGGGCGACATTGTCTTTGAGGATTTTGAGAACTCGAGCTATGAGGGCTGGCGAGTGGAAGGGCAGGCCTTTGGAAAAAGGCCGATTCGTCAGATTCCTCCCAATCAGGCTCTGCGCGGATTCCGGGGCGCGGGAGCGGCGAACTCCTTCGGCGGCGGGTCGGAGGGTCTGGTGGGTACTCTGACCTCCAAAAAGTTCAGGATGCCGAAGCTCTACGTACACGTTCGCATGGCGGGCACCAAAGACAGCCAGAAACTCGAGGAGAGGGCGAAGTTGCGATTCACCATCGTCGCCAGCGGAAACAAG
>JAPUME010000118.1 GCA_027294185.1 Acidobacteriota bacterium
ATCAATTGCACGGCCGACACGGTGTTGCGGTTTCTGCCGCCCTACATCATCGAGCGCGGCCATATTGACGAGCTGATCGGGGCGCTCGATGAGATCTTCCAACAGGGCCCGCCGGAGTAGCCAACGGACGGAGTCATCGAGGGCGTTCCGGCACGGGGAGCGGCGCTCGGCAGCGCGCTGGATCAGGGAATCGGCTTTTACCGAAACCACCACGTAGGAGTGGATGAGGGTTTTCCCTGAAGGCTTGATCGGGCGTTCTAGGACCCGATCTTGTGCTCAAAAAAGAAATTCCGCAAGATGTGGGAATTCCTCTTGACTTGACCACTAGATGGTGTACACTAAGTGAACGTCAGCATAGGGTACGAAAGGGTTTCGCGGCCCCAAAAGTGCTAATGTCGGCCATCCGCAGGTCCGTTGTGCTTCGTACCCTGCAGTCATTTTGATGTTCATTCCAAAGGGGAGTTTATGGGCGAGATCAGCGTTGAGTTAGCTGCGCGCATTGACGAGCTGTCGTCGAAAATCACCGAGCGCAAGGGATTGGCATTCCCGCGCTATTTCACAAAAGACTTGGAGCCCGGACAGACTCCTTACGACGTTCTGGAATGGGAGAAACGCACTGCCTCCATTGCGAACGAAAAGGGTGATGTCATCTTCGAGCAGCGTGAGGTGGAGATGCCGCGCGACTGGTCGCAGACGGCGACCAACATCGTCGCCAGTAAATACTTTCATGGCCGCGCGGGAACACCGGAACGAGAGACCAGCGTGGCGCAACTCGTTCACCGCGTCGTGGACACCATCGCCGACTGGGGCGCGGCCGGCGGCTACTTCGCAACTCCGGATGATGTGGAGAATTTCCGCGGCGAGCTGGCCCATTTGATGCTCACTCAGAAGGCAAGTTTCAACTCGCCCGTCTGGTTCAACGTCGGTGTCAAGGAAGCGCGCGGTTACGGCTGGTATTGGGACGAAGCGACGGGCAAGGTTGCCGAGCTGATCAAAGGCTCACACCGGCCTCAGTGCTCGGCCTGCTTTATTATCGCGGCCGATGACACCCTGGAATCGATCATGAACCTCGCCAAGACCGAGGGCATGCTTTTTAAATGGGGATCGGGCACCGGATCGAACTTGTCGAAAATCCGGGAGGAAGACGCCATCCTCAAAGGCGGCGGGCGCGCTTCGGGTCCGGTTTCCTTTATGAAGGGTTTTGATGCTTTCGCCGGGGTCATCAAATCGGGCGGCAAGACGCGTCGCGCCGCCAAGATGGTGATCCTCAACGCGGACCACCCCGACATCGAACAGTTCATCGACTGCAAGGCCAGGGAGGAGCGCAAAGCCTGGGCGCTTGTAGAGGCGGGTTACGACTCCTCGATCGACGGGGAAGCCTACAGTTCCATCTTCTTCCAGAACGCCAATAACAGCGTGCGCGTGACGGACGAATTCATGAACGCCGTCGTCGAAGATCGGGAGTGGGTCACGCACGAGATTTCGACCGGCGCGCCGCATAAGACCTACCGCGCCCGCGATCTGATGAAAAGGATCGCCGAGGCGGCCTGGCAGTGCGGAGACCCGGGAATGCAGTTCGATACGACGATCAACCGCTGGCACACGAGCAAGGCGAGCGCGCCCATTCATGCCTCCAATCCCTGCAGCGAATACATGTTCCTCGACGATTCGGCCTGCAACCTGGCGTCGTTGAATCTGATGCGTTTCCTGACTCCCGATGGCAGGTTTAATGTAGAGGCCTTCCGTCATGCGGTGGATGTCGTCATCGTTGCGCAGGAAATCCTGGTGGAGAACGCCAGCTACCCCACCGAAAGGATTGCGCGCAACTCGCACGATTTTCGCCCTCTGGGTCTGGGATACGCCAACCTGGGGGCCTTGCTGATGTCCTACGGCATTGCCTATGACTCGGAGGCGGGCCGCGAATTTGCCGCGGCCATCACCGCCCTGATGCACGGCCAGGCATACCTAACCAGCGCCCGCATTGCCGGAGAGCTGGGCCCGTTTGCCGGCTATGCAAAGAATCGCGATAGCTTTCTGGAAGTAATCTCCATGCATCGGGGAGCGCTCAAGAACTTCAACCCGCCGGCGCGGGTGGGACCGATTGCCGAAAAGCTCTGGGCTGCGACACGCGAAGTCTGGGACCAATGCCTGGCAGAGGGCGCCAAAGTGGGCTACCGGAATGCCCAGGTTACGGTTCTGGCTCCGACCGGGACCATCGGCTTCATGATGGATTGCGACACGACGGGAATCGAGCCTGATCTTGCTCTGGTGAAATACAAGAAGCTGGTGGGAGGCGGCGTCATTGAAATCGTTAACAACGTCGTGCCCACAGCCCTGCTCCGGCTGGGCTACAACGAAGAGCAGGCCTCTGAGATTGTCAGCTACATCGACCAGCACGGCACCATTGAGGGAGCGCCTCACATCAAGGGCGAGCATCTGCCGGTGTTCGATTGTTCCTTGAAGCCCGCACGCGGCACGCGGTCCATTCACTACCTGGGCCACATCCGCATGATGGCGGCAGTGCAACCCTTCCTTTCAGGCGCAATTTCGAAGACCGTCAATCTTTCTGAGGAAGCCACGGTGGAGGATATCTCCCGGACATTCACCGAAGCCTGGCGGCTGGGCGTGAAGGCGATTGCCATCTATCGAGACGGATCGAAACGAATCCAGCCGCTCAATACCACGAAGGCAGGAACAGAAGCCAGGACTCGAACGCCTCAAGAGAAGGCGGTGGCCCCGGCGGCAACGGGCGAGGTGATTTCCGCAAAGCCTTACCGGCGGAAGCTCGCCAACGAGCGTCAGGCGGTTACCCACAAATTCTCCGTCGGCGGTCATGAAGGTTATCTGACCGTGGGGCTTTATGAAGACGGATCCCCCGGTGAGATCTTCCTGACCATGGCCAAGGAGGGATCGACGGTCAGCGGATTGATGGACTGCTTCGCAACCGCCATCTCGCTGGCCTTGCAATACGGAGTACCGCTCAAGGTATTGTGCGACAAGTTCTCGCATACCCGCTTTGAGCCGAGTGGCTGGACCAATAACGGTGACATTCGCTTTGCAAAGTCCATCATGGATTACATCTTCCGTTGGCTTGCCGCGAAGTTTCTGCCCAGCGAAGCGCAGCCGTTCGACGACTCGGCGGCTACTACGCTTTCCTCGCCGGTTGGAGCCCCAGGTCCCACGGCGGCGGAAAGACTGGGTGTGGAGCAGGTCTCCCTGAGGGATGTGTTGGCGATGGCCGATGCCCCTCCCTGTGCCGACTGTGGCGCGCTGATGGTTCGAAACGGAAGCTGCTACAAGTGCCTGAATTGCGGCAGCACCTCGGGATGCTCTTAAAGGCCTCGATGTATAGAATGCAAAAAGGTCCAGGAATTATGAAAGATTGCGGGTTTAGCCACACCGCAGCCGATCCCTCCCTCAAATTTCCCGCCACCATGGAGGTTCCTGCCTCCCCCTTACCGCCGGCTCGTTCGGGTCTGTATTTGTTCTCCCCTGGCGAGTTGGAAGCCTGTCTCCGCTTTACCGCAGCGAAGCCTAAATTCGGACTACCCATCCCGGCCCTCTAAGGCCGGGTGGGTAGTCCGCCCCACCTCCCGTGATTGCGACAACTCAATGAATCCTCAGCCCTGCGGGGTGATTTTTCTTTACCTTGGACTTAGGATTGTGGTCTACTGGTCGAACTTCTTTTAGAGCGAGGGTAGACAGGTGGCAGGCGCAGTTAAGAAGAATTTATTCAAGATTTACAAATCGCTTACGCAGCGAAAGAAACTTTCCACCGTCATATTTTTCGTTACTTCGGTCTGTAACGCGAAATGCGGGACCTGCTTTTACTGGGAGGAGTTGAACCAGCGGGGCGACCTGACGTGGGATGAGATTCGCCGCCTGAGCGAAACGATGCCCCAATTTTCCGACCTCTGGCTCTCGGGGGGCGAGCCGATGCTCCGTCGGGAGCTCACCGATATCCTTCACCTCTTTTATGTGAATAACGGCATCCGCTGGGTGAATTTGCCGACCAACGGCCTGCTGCCCGAGCGCACCGCAGAGCGCGTCGAGCGCGTCATGGCGGAAAACCCCGAACTGAATCTGGACTTGAATATTGCGATGGACGGCCTGGGGAGCGTTCAGGATTCCATCCGCGGTGTTCCGGGAAATTTCGCCAAGACCCTGGAAACCATCCAGGCGATGCAGCCCGGTCGGCGACGATTCGAAAATCTGCGCGTAAATATCAACACGGTCATCTGTGCCGAGAATTTTGACCAGGTTCTCGAGATCGGGGATTTCGTCAAACAGAACTGTTCGGTGGACGGCCACTACTTCAACATTATTCGCGGGAATGCAAAGGACCCGAGCCTTAAGAAGATTCCCACAGAAAAGCTGCCGGAACTCTATCGTGGGATTCAGAAGGTCTACGAGCACTACTCGCCCAGGCTGGTGGGGCCACTCGAAGGCATCAAGAAGAAGATCGGAGAGGTGTACTACCAGGGCACGCTCGCCTTCCACAATAAAATCCAACTGGAAAACATCGAATCACCCCACCCGTGGCCCATGCCCTGCACCGCGGGCGAGACTGCCGTCGTCATCGACTACAACGGAGGAGTGCGCGCCTGCGAGTTGCGGGGGAATATCGGGAACCTGCGCGATTTCGATTGTGATTTTTCCAAGTTTTGGGAGACTCAGGAACGCAAGGATGAAGTCGACGACATTGTCCGCGACCAGTGCTGGTGTACGCACGTCTGTTTTATCCACGACAGCCTTCGGTATTCGGCGAAAGCTTTGCTCTATGAGATTCCGGCGACCTACCTCGACTACAAATTCGGTGCGGGAAAAGGAAATGGAAAGGGGCCGGCCGATCGCCCGTCCCTGGTCCCCGAGCCGAACCCTGCCGGCTGACCTCGCTTTCTAGTTAAGCAATTTATGTTGGAAACCTAAAAGGCGCGCCAGCGAGTTGATGGCACGCCGGTTCGGGAGCGCAACTCTGGGTTTCTTCCGGTTGCCTCCATAGGGAGCCTTGCGGATGGCGGCCTTGAGGCTGGCGGAAACCCCGGGGGAGGATAATAGATCTCTTACGGCCTTACGGCTCATAGGCACGCTCGCCTCCATCCTGGCGGGCGCAAGATGGACCACACAGAGCGTCGCACGCCCCCGCCGGTAGAGCGGTGTCCAACCTTCGCGGGACCCCTGGAAGCGAAGTTCTTCGCTCACATCCCCCATTTCTCCCAACTGTCTTCGAAGCTCGTCGAACAGGATGGCCGTGCGGTCACCGGCCATTCGTATGACCTCCGCCCAATTTGGCTTTCGGTTTTTGGCTCGGTATAGATTTGCGGGAGCGCTGCGGGTTTTTTTGAGGGAGGCCAGGGCGGTCGCTCTTTTCGTCGTGTCGTTGTCTGTTCTTGGAGTCGTGAAAGAGGCGTGATTTTACATCAAGCGCCCGCCCTCGCCCAGCAGAATCTCAATCGAGAGGAAAACGCTCGACTCGAAGAAGTCTCGTGATAATCTAAGCGGCCCGGAAACCAAAAGGGCCTCGGAACCAGGGAAGTGTTTGGAGGAGGATTGGAATTCATCAAAGGTGTATCGGAGAAGCTGGGTAAAATCCTCGTGGCCTACGGGGGCCCCGGACTGTTCGCAATATCCTTCCTGGACTCCTCGTTTCTTTCTTTTCCGGGCATCAACGATGCACTCTTGATTTATCTTTCCAGCCTTCACCCGTACCGCGCCCCTCTGTATGCGGTACTTTCTGCTGCGGGGTCGGTGCTGGGGGCGTTCGTGATGTATTGGCTGGTGCGGAGCGGACGCCGGTTGCTCGGTCGCGAGAAGTTCTCGCCACGAAAGCGGGAGCGGGCCCGAGCCTGGCTCAATCGAAACGGCTTCCTGGCCGTTCTGGTCATGTCGCTTCTCCCGCCTCCCGCACCCTTCAAGTTGTTTATACTCTCGGCGGGCGCGCTCCGTCTCAACGTTGTGCACTTCGTAGTCGGGTTGATTGTGGGGCGACTGTTACGATTCGGGGCCGTCGCCTATCTGGGTGCGCGTTACGGGAAACAGGCTGAGGCGTATCTTCGGGATAACTTTGGATGGGTGTCTCTGGTGATCGTGGGGGTCGTGGTGCTGGGTTACTGGGTGGTTCGACGATATCGTTCTGCCTTCTTCTCCTCTTAGCAGCGGGTTCGAGTTTCCCGGACGGGATCGGGGCTGACGCCTCTCCGGGGGACCCGAGAAGCTGAACACTTCTTCCAGAACTGAAAATTCAAGGTCCAGCTCTACTCCCACCACAAAGGCCTGGCGCCGCCGGGTGGCAGAGAGAAAACGCAAATCCCGCAACTCGACCCTGTATCCGCGGGGCCGGTCCCGGCGCGTGATCCAGGGGAAGCGGGCAAAATCGGAAAACACCTTTGCTGCATACGTGCTCTGGGCGGCATCCAGGGCAGGATGCCGGGCGGCCTTGTAAAAAACCCTGGTGCGTTCGGGGTCTATGCTGGAGGTAAGCGTGTTGACCGACAGGACGTGGAAGGCGGAAGGGGTTTCCACCACCCCGTTCCACAGGAAAGGATTGGCCGTCGAGGGAAAGGCGCCGATGCTCAGAGGAGCTTCCCGGGCGTAGTTGTAAGCTCCGAGCATATCCACAGCCTGCCGATGAGAGGTGTCCCGCACGCCCCACAGGAGCGCCATGAAGGCTAGCCCCACGGCGGGACCCCAGGAGTATCTTGGCTTCCTTGCTCCCACCTCCTCCGCCACCATCCGCAAAAGCGCCGGCAGAATCAATGCCGCCACCAGTGCCATAATCACCAACGGGTCGATGATGAACAGGATGTCCCAGGCGTACCATTTTCCGCTGAAGGGAAGAAACGGGCGCACGCCGTAGGAGTTGGTGAAATCGAGCAGCAGGTGGCTGGCCGTGCCGGCCAAGCAGACCCCAAACAAGGGGAGGAAGCTGAGTTTTCCTGGAGGTCTTCCACGCATCCGCGCCAGCAAGCCTGAACCGGCAATCATCAACGCCGCCAGAATCCCAGCCAATGCCGTCACTCCCACCAGCGAGTGAGTGATTCCCCGGTGGTGCTCCAGATAGGCAGTGGAGCCTTGGAGGACGGTAACGATGTCGAGGTCGGAAAGATTCGAGGCAACGATTAAAGTGATGGTTGCATGAGGTGTAAAACGCCGCAGTCCGGCCTGCGACATTGCGACCGCTGT
>JAPUME010000119.1 GCA_027294185.1 Acidobacteriota bacterium
CATCTTCGGGCGTGGCGGCGAGGAGGCCGAAGCGCTTCGGGAGGCCGGTATCGAGTGGGAAGTGGTCCCAGGAGTCTCCTCCGGCTACGCAGTTCCAGCCTATGCGGGCATCCCCCTCACACACCGCCTTTTCGGTTCCACCGTCACCTTCATCGCCGGACACGAAGACCCGAAAAAACCTTTTTCGTCGGTCGACTGGGCGCGGCTTGCGCCGGGAACCGACACCCTGGTGTTTTTTATGGGGGCCAGGAACCTGCCGGAAATCACCTCTGCCCTGGTAGCCAACGGTCGTGAGCGGGGAACTCCGGCAGCCGTCATCCGCTGGGGGACGCGTCCTGAACAGAAAGTTGTGAGCGGTACGCTCCGGGATATTTCCCAGAAAGCCGCCTCACTCGGCCCTCCGGCGATCATCGTGGTGGGCGAGGTGGCTCGCCTGCGGGAGAAATTAAACTGGTTTGAAAACTTACCGCTGTTCGGGCGACGCATCGTCATCACGCGCGCGCGCGAACAGGCCAATGTTTTGGGCGATGCGCTGGCCGGGCTCGGAGCTCAGGTGATCTCGATTCCTACCATCGAAATCCGGCCGCCTGATTCCTGGGAGGCGCTGGACGGGGCCATCGACCGGCTTCAGGAATTTCAATATCTGCTGGTGACCTCCGTTCATGGAGTCCGGAATTTCTTTTCACGGCTCGCCTCACGCGGTCTCGACGCGCGGGCGCTCCAGAACGTCAAGATCGGCGCCATCGGTCCCGGCACGGCCTCAGAGCTCGAAAAGTTCCGAATTCGCGCTGACTTTGTGCCCACGGGTGAATATGCCGCCGAAGGGCTGCTCGACGTCCTGGGAGCAGATTCCATTCAAGGAAAAGCCTTCCTGATTCCACGCGCCCGGGTGGCCCGCGACATCCTGCCGGAAACCCTTCGCAAGCGCGGAGCCCGAGTTGAAGTGGTCGAGGCCTATCACACCGTCACCCCGAAACTTTCGCCGGAGCGCGTGGAGAGCCTTTTCACTCCCCCGCCCTCTCTGATTACCTTTACCAGCTCTTCGACAGCCAAAAACTTCGTCGCCCTGGTGGGAGAAACCACTGCCCGCCGTTTGGCGGATGGCGTCACCGTGGCCGCCATCGGGCCGATCACCTCCGCCACGCTCCAAGAGTTGGGGTTCCGCGTGGACGTGCAGCCCACCCAGTTCACCATCCCGGGGCTGGTGGGCGCGATTCAGGAATACTTCGAGGGCGTGAAGAAATGATGGCCCCACAGGGCAGCCAATCCGGCGAAGGTCAGAAAAAGATCGACTAGAGGTTGAAAAGTTCGCGGAGCTTGCGGGTTTGGGCGCGGCTGACGGGTATCTCGGTCTGCTTTCGGTCATCCATGCGAAGCTGGTAGGAGCTCTTGAACCAGGGGATGACTTCTTTGATGCGGTTGATATTGACCAGGTAGGAGCGATGCACGCGCCAAAAGTTCGGGGAGTCAAGATTCGTCTGCAGCTCCTCAATGGTGCGGCAGTTGGATTGCCCCTCGAGATCGCGGGTGTGAATGCTGATGAGGCCGTCCTGAATGGTGGCGAAGATCAGATCATCAGAGCTGATCAGGAACATGTGACCGGCGCTCTTGACCATGAGTTTGGGCCTCGGCGAGGAGGGCGCTTCCTGAACCAGGCGAACCAGGCAATCCAGCTTTTCCTGGGTGGATTCGTTGCTGTCCAGAAAGCGGCGAATCCGCTCTATGGCCTTGACCAGGCGGGGTTTGGCGATGGGTTTCAGCAGGTAGTCGAGCGCATTCACCTCAAAGGCCCGGACCGCGTAGTTGTCAAAGGCGGTGGCAAAAACGAACAGGGGAAGAGGCGTCTTCTTCTCAATCAGGCGGCGCACGACCCCCAACCCATCAAGACCCGGCATCTGCACATCCAGAAAGACAACCTGCGGTGATTTTTCCCGCACCATCTGGACCGCTTCCACGCCGTTCTTGGCCTGCCCGACTACATTGATTTCCGGGAAACTTTTGAGCAGGAAAGACAACTCTTCACGTGCCGGCCGCTCATCATCCACAATCAGCGTGCGAATCTTCATGAACTGACACCCCTGGAAACGGATTCATCAACAAGATCAGTGTGCAGAGAATCTATTATAGTCCAGAAATCTACCTCCAGTAAAACTTCAAAGTCCAAGGTTGCGTTTATGGTACCATTAGCGGGAACCTTCCGTCCTTAAATCCGACTCCGTTGGACTTCCCAGTCGAAATCCGAACGGGGCCTAACAGGAGGACAAACGATGAGATACGCTTTGGCATTGTTCCTGATCCTCGCCACTGCGGGACTGGGTGAAGCGAAGAAGAAGAAGAAAGTGGAAGTCGGCCCTCCCCCCTGCGTGGACGAAGAAGGAATGATCACTTATTACCACGGTCAGATGACCGAACTGCTGGGCAAGGTCAAGCAGGAAGACGTCGTCCAGTTCGAGCGGAACTATCACCGAAAACAGGTCGAGAATTTCCTGACCTTCTGGGGTGGCGCTTACGCCGATACGCTGGATTGCTACGAAAAGGCGGTTCAGGAGCCTACGACGCCCAAGGAAGTGGCCGAGGAGATAGAGGCGAAACGTGAGAACTCCGGCAAGCGGGCGGAACAGGTGAAGAGCTGGCGGGATTCGGTAAGAAACGCCCGCTCCCTGAAGGATGCCAAGTCGGTGGTCGATGGAATCGAACTTCCACCGGGTGACAGCGCAACCTAGTCCCCTTCGCTCCTCCGGCTGAGTGGCGGTAAAATCCTCCCCCGCGGCCTCCCGCAGGCCGGCCCGTTGACCGATGAGGGCTGACGGATAAGTGGCAACCGGTCCGTGCGGGTATGTGTCCCGAAGGTTCTCCCCCCACCTCGCCTGGGACAATGAACATGCGAAGCCGCGTCGTCTGGTCCAAGACCGTCTTTCAAGGACAGATCATCCGCGTGGATGTGGACCGAGTGCGTGAGCCCGGCGGCGTCGAGGCTACCCGTGAGATCATTCGTCACTCGGGCTCGGTAGTGCTGCTGCCTGTTTTCCCCTCCGGAAAAGTTATGCTCGTGAGGCAATTCCGATACGCCGCCCGAAAGGCGCTGTGGGAATTACCCGCAGGTCGAATGGAGCCGGGAGAGACGATTTTGCAGGCGGCTCGGCGGGAGCTGGAAGAGGAAACGGGATTTCGACCGGCCCGGTTGAAGCGCGTCCTGAGTTTTTATTCCAGTCCGGGTTTCCTGGATGAGAAAATGCACCTGGTACGCGCCACAGACCTGCGAAGCGTTGGCGCCAGCCCCGACGAGGACGAACGCATCACGAGTCGCCTGTTTTCTTCGCGCGATCTCCGGAAACTGCTTTCTACCGGAAAAATTCTGGATGGAAAAACCTTGGTGGGATTGCTTTGCCACCTGAAGAAACTTCACTGATGGGGTCCCGGGCAACACCTTCGGGGCTTTCAGACCTCTAAACAATAGAACCTATGATCGACCTTCACTCGCATATTCTTCCCGAAGTCGATGACGGGGCGCGGTCACTCGAGCAATCGGTCGAGATGTGCCGCATGGCCGCCGCCGACGGCACAACTCACATCGTGGCAACACCTCACTCGAACGCCCGGTACATCTTTCTTCCCGAGGAAAACGAAGCCAAAATCGCCGAACTCCAGGCCGCGGTAGGGGACACTCCCAGGATTCTTTCCGGGTGCGATTTTCACCTCTCTTATGAAAACATCCAGGAAGCCCTGCGAAACCACGCCCCGTTTACCATCAATCACAAGAACCACCTTCTGGTCGAATTCGACTCCCACCTCATTCCCCCGAGTATGCGGCAGGTATTTTTTGAGTTGCTCTCGGCCGGGATCATCCCCATCATTACCCATCCTGAGCGGAATCAGGTGATCCAGCAGAACCCGCAACTCCTCTTCGATTGGGTCACGGCGGGGTGTCTCACCCAGATTACCGCGCAGTCGCTGACAGGACGTTTCGGGTCGAGGGCCCAACGATTGTCGAGACGTCTCCTCGAACATAACCTCGTCCACGTGATCGCAAGCGACGCCCACGACCTGGAGTCGCGGCCCCCGCGTCTATCCGAATGTTTCGATCTCATCAAGAAGGAATACGGCGAGACCCTGGCCGATGAGCTTTTCCGCAAGCACCCGCAGGCTATCCTGGAGGGGAACGACGTCGTCCCCGGCCGCTCGCCCACCGATTTCCAGAAACCCAGGAAACGGACCTGGTTTTCTCGAATCTTTTTTCCAAACCGCTACTAGAAAAACTCCCATCCCCCATAGCCGGTGAAATCCCGAGAGCGGGTGCCCCATCCTTTGCCTCGCAAAGGGTGGGGGATTCAGTCACAGCCGAATTTTCGGTTTCCGCACACTAGAACCATCATGAGACCCACGTTGAATCCAAACCTACAAGAATACCCCACCCTTGTTTCACAAGGATGGGGCACCCAGCCCGAATTCCCAACCTCGTCAATCTTAAAGAAAGATGATTCTCCCGGTTCTTACCGGGGGTCAGGGAAGATTGCCGGGGGAGGGCGCAGGAGAGATCATTCGGGCGACGGGGTAGCCTTCACCTCGGCTACAACCCGGGGCACCAACTCGCGGGAGGTCTCACAGGTAGAGTCCGTCACCCGGCAACTGGCCAGCGTGTTGCCGCACCCGCAAGGGCAGGCCTCTGTATTCAGCCGCAACAACACTTCGCGCTTTTGGGAAATCGGGAGAGGGCTCAAGTCGACGTCCGGTACATCGGTGAAGC
>JAPUME010000012.1 GCA_027294185.1 Acidobacteriota bacterium
GTTTGCATTGCCACCTACGTCGCTTTTCGCCGCCTGCTTGACAGTGTTGACAGTGCGGACCCATCGACACGGAACCGCTTGCGAGCCCTCGCAATGTGGTTGGTCGTTCCCACCACATTCGTGACGCTGATTCTTCTAAACCAGCCGTTTCGATTTCAACGGTGGAGTCTGGTGCGTACGGGACTGATAGTGGGTCCACTGCTCCTGGCAGTGCTGGTAGGTCTTGTGGCGCTCGCTGCCCGCCATCATCCCGCTCCTGCCTTCCGGCCCGGGCTGGCAGGCGCAACCGGAGTTTTACTCGCAGTGGGACTTTCCCTCGGCCTACGTCTCGTTTCGGAAGATTTGCAAAGCCGGGTCCGCCAGCCTGATTTCGAACATTACCAATCCCGCCACTGGCACCTCTACCTGGAGGCGAATAGCTCCTGGGACATTGAACAATTGGGCGAGTCCGCCGACCGTCGGGTGGAGAGACTCGCAGCGGCGCTCGGAATCGAAAAGCTGCCCAACCCTGCTCTTGAGGCCTACTTCTATTCTTCTCCCCCCGATCCCCGTAGGTCGCACCGAACCGACGACCCGTTCTCAGTGGAGGCAAGCGGCAGGAGAGTCCACCATATTCTTAGACCGGATGGACGGCCTACATACCATCGTGGTGATGCTATTGCACTTATGAATGCGGCGTGGGGGACAACTTCTTTTGGGGCGATTGCGAATGGCATTGCTCGCTACGCTACTGGCGGCTTCCACGGGAACTCCCTGCCCGACTACGCCGCCCAAATTTCGCAGGACGAGGGCCCCTACACCCTCCGCCAAGTCCTGCGACTGGAGGGAGAGTACCTCTCTCCTCTGGTAACCGACCCGCTTCAAGGAGCCTGGGTAGACACGCTGGTGGTGCGCCACGGCAAAAAAGTCTTGCGGGCTTTATACAGCGAAACATCGACGCCGAAGGATTTCGAGGGGAATGTTGCACGGGCACTCGGAACCTCCTGGGAGGATTTGGAGCGCGAGTGGCGGGATTATCTGTTAGCTCTTGCGGCCGGGGCCACTCGAAGCGCTCAACGCTCACCCCACGAGCCCTTCTTCCATCGTGGGGTCACCTTTTCGCATGAGTTCGGGGGCCGATGGGGTTACGGCACCGCCCACGCCTCCGAGGAGCTGCGACGAATACGAGATATGGGCGCGAATGCCATAACGCTGGTTCCCTATGGGTTTACGCGTGCCCCGCAAGAACCCACCATCTCCTTTCGGACCGGCGAAACGGACCACAGGGTGACGAGAACCTTTGAGGCGGCTAAAGGGCTCGGCCTGCGTACGGTCCTCAAGCCTCAACTCTGGTCCGGGCGGCTGTTTACGGGAGACATTGTTTTTGAGACCGATGCGGATTTCGAGCAGTGGTTTCGGCAGTACCGTCGCTGGATGCTGCATTATGCGCGCCTTGCGGAACTCTACCAGGTAGACCTGCTGGCCATCGGGACGGAGCTCGACGGCGTTACGCACCACGAAGCCGCTTGGCGCAGCCTCATTGCCGATGTTCGCCGCATCTATTCCGGCTCGATCACCTATGCCGCCCACTGGGGACCCGACTTCGAGCGACTCCCCTTCTGGGACGCTTTGGATTACATCGGTCTAAACATGTACTACCCTCTGGCTGCGCCCGGGGAGATGCCGCGCGCCGATTCTCCGCGCCTGAAGGAACTGGTGCAAAGAATCGGGAATATAGCGCGGAAATATGACAAGCCGCTGCTATTCACGGAGGTCGGTTTTCCGAGCAGCGCCAGGGCTGCGGTCGAGCCGTGGAAGGAAGACGATGCCGCCCTCGACCTGGAACTACAGGAACGCTGTTACGAGGTCATTTTCGAAGCCTTTTACCGCCAGCCCTGGTTTGCGGGTCTCTATTGGTGGAAGTGGCCGAGCCACGGAAATTCAATCCCCTACGATGGCTCCTACAATCCTCTCGGCAAACCCGCCGCGGATGTCCTTGCACGCTGGTACGGTCAGGGAAACCCTCCCTAATTCACCAATGATTTCCTGCCCCGCTCGGATGCGGATGCCAGAGTCAGAATCCGGCGGCAGGCACTAAAAAAAGCGCTCCCGAGGCCGTGGGGCCCCGGGAGCGCCGCTTAAAGTTGTGGGGCGCCTGCCCGTTGTTGGGCGACGCTGCCGGACCTCCAATTACCGCAGCGCCGTGAGGGCTTTAGGATTTGGCGGCCGAAACCGCCTGCGAGCAGGCACCCTCCACACTCGATCAGTTAACCCATTGAGACCAATCCCGCCTGGGGCCGGTCAGCTCCCTCCCATGAAGCCCCGGCCCCAAGTAACTCGTAGATGCCGTTTAACGACTATCCCGCAATTCCTCGTTCAGATCGCTAACCTCACCGGCTCGATCTTTTCCGCGAACCTCGCCGCCCTTGTTACTGCGGCCCTTGGCCTGCTTTACCTTCTTGCCTTTTTTGCCTTTCTTGGCATTCTTGGCTTTCTTGCCTTTCAATGCCCCCATTTTCTTGGCCTTGCCATGCTTCCCGGCCGGGGCAACCATACCCATGCGTTTGTGGGTGCTGTTTTTCCTGACGGCCGCCTTTTTCGGTGCCGCTTTAGGCGCGCTCATGCGGTGAACCTCCGCCTGGCGCTGCAACACTGCTAAACTCACCTTGGCGCTCCCCTTGCGAGCGATGTGCGTATAACCATACGCGCTGCCCAAGCCTTGCGGCGCGGCCCACGCATAGGAGCTCATGGCGAAAACCGCCACCACCGCCATTCCCATCCAATGCTCCGACCTCATAAGCCCTCCTTGTTGAATTCCGCCATCTCCATTTCTCTCACGGGCGCGTGGCTATTTCCCGCCCACTGGTATACATCTTCGGCTAAAACTTTCCCGGGGTCGAGAGTACGAAAGTACCTCGTTTCGAACACGCTGGCCGACGACGACCGCGTGGGGTAGAATCATCTTCCCCCCGAAGGAATCGGAATGGGAACGTCGGTTCCCATCACAGCCGCTCGAACCAGGAGAATTCTCAATGACAGAAGGTGAAAAGAGACGTGGCCCCACGGGCGAACCCTTTCGCGAATGGTTTGGCGAGCGGGCGGAGGTGCTGGACGTCCGTACGAAAGCTCCCGGACCCCAGGGAAGTCTGCCGCTGACCGCCGAGATGCTGCGCAACTGGTCGAGCGGTGATCTGTTCGGCCTCACGCAGGATGCGGGCATGGGCTGGAATCCCTCCGAGCTCAACCGCCGGGAATTCCTCATCCTGAGCACGCAGGGAGGCATCCGCTCGGACGATGGCAGCCCCGTGGCCCTGGGCTACCACACCGGCCATTGGGAAGTGGGCCTGCTCATGCGAGAAGCTGCCGAGGAACTGAAGCGCATGGGCTGTGTTCCGTTCGCGGGCTACTGCAGCGACCCTTGCGACGGCCGCACGCAGGGCACGACGGGAATGTTCGACAGCCTCGCTTACCGAAACGATGCCGCACAGATTTTCCGACGCCTGATTCGCTCCCTGCCCACACGGAAGGGAGTCATGGGCATCGCCACCTGCGACAAGGGGCTGCCGGCCATGATGATGGCCCTGGCTTCGATGCACAATATGTCCTGCATCCTGGTTCCCGGCGGTGTGACCCTGCCTCCCACCGTGGGGGAGGACGCGGCGAAAATCCAGACCCTCGGGGCGCGATTCGCGCACGGACAGGTCACGCTCGAAGCAGCCGCGGAACTCGGCTGCAGCACCTGCGCCACGCCGGGCGGTGGATGCCAGTTTCTGGGGACTGCGGCCACCTCGCAGGTGGTGGGTGAAAGTCTGGGCCTGTCCCTGCCCCATTCGGCCCTGGCCCCCTCCGGTCAACCCATCTGGCTGGACATGGCTCGCCGTTCGGCACGTGCGCTGGTGCATCTGGAATCCAAGGGCATCCGAATGAAAGACATCCTGACGCCGGAATCGGTTAAGAACGCCATGGCCGTGCATGCGGCCTTTGGCGGCTCGACCAACCTGATCATGCACATTCCTGCCGTGGCCCACGCGGCGGGTCTGCCGCGACCCGGTGTGGAAGAATGGGTGGCGGTGAACCGGCGGGTGCCGCGGCTGGTTTCAGTGCTCCCCAATGGCCCGGTGGATCACCCCACGGTTCGCGTGTTTCTGGCCGGAGGGGTGCCGGAGGTGATGCTCCACCTGCGGCGGCTCGGGTTGCTCGACGACAAAGTGCTGACGGTTTCCGGCCAGCCGCTCGGCCGTCTGCTCGACGATTGGGAAAAGTCTCCGCGCCGGGCAAAGCTTCGAGCAACATTGAAGGAGGCCGACGGCGTCGAACCGGATGAGGTGATCTTCAGCCCGGAGCGTGCTCGAGAGCGCGGCCTGACGAGCAACGTCACTTTCCCTCGAGGAAACCTCGCCCCGCAGGGTTCCATCATCAAGAGCACAGCCATCGACCCGACGGTGGTCGATCCCGACGGGGTGTATCGCAAGGTCGGCCCGGCGCGCGTCTTTACGAAAGAGAAAGCCGTCATGGA
>JAPUME010000120.1 GCA_027294185.1 Acidobacteriota bacterium
CCGGGGAACCCCCTTTTGCCAGTCTCGGAGCCAAGGTGGGCGAGGTGAGGCCCACGTCGGTCCTAATCCAGAGCTACCTGTTCGACCAACCCGTGGAGACCCTGCTCCGTCAGCCTTACGCGCAGCGAACCTACAGGGGGCGACCCGGTCGAGTGCGGGTGGAATACAGCCCCTCGAAGTTGTCTGATCTCTCTTCCGGCCTCGTTTCGCAGGGAGATTTTGACCTTCACCTCAGCAGGAGCAGCGAGAGCCGATTCACGAGCTGGGTAGAGGTTCCCCAAAACGCGCCGCTCGTTTCGAACTCGCACAACCCGGCCGAGCTAAACCTTTTGCAGGAAGCTCAAGGGGATGATTTTTCGCTCCACCTGTCTCTGGAATCCCTGCGCCCGGCTACCCGGTATGAGTATCGCCTGTGGATTCAAGGGTCGGAAGGGGGAAGCGTCCGCCCCAGCCGTACCTTCCAGTTCACGACAGCCCCGAACCCTGCCGACCTTCAAGATGTGAGCTTTCTTGCCACCACCTGCTTCAATCACGCCCGCATGAGAGACCTCAAGGAGGATATCTGGCCGGTGCGGGGATTTCGAATGTATCGCGGCATCCTGGACCGGGTAGCGAAGGGCGAGTTGAAGTTCGATTTCGCAGTCTTCAACGGCGACACGGTTTACCTGGACAAACAGAATCCGACTTACCGTCGCGGCGTCGCCAAAAGGCGGGAAGACATGCGGGCCCGATTCTTTGACACCTACCTGACCCCCCTGTCGAGGGAGTTCTTCCGACAATTTCCCGCCTACTTCCTCAAGGACGACCACGACTGGCGATTCAACGACGCCGACCCGATATTCAATTCCCAGGGTACCTCGGGCACCGGCCTGATCCAGGTCCGAAAGTATTATCGCGGTCCGCCCGGACCTCTCCTGGGAAAGAAAATCTTCGAGGAAATGAACCCGGTCGAGCAAGGTCCCAGCCGTCCTCCTTATCGAACATTCCGCTGGGGGCGGGGCTTGCAGATCTGGCTGCTCGAGGCGCGGGAGTGCCGCTATCCGAATGCGCGTCAGCTCAAGCGCTATGGCATCAAAGGACTGGTCCCACCGGCAGAAAACCGGCCCGACCCGAAACTCTTCTATCCCGGTTACTGCGGCACACCCTCGGAGGAGCAAGCCTGGGGCGAAAAGCAGTTCTCCTGGCTGATGGAAACCCTGAAAGCAAGCGATGCCTATTTCAAAATCATCATCTCTCCCACTCCTGTTTTGGGACCCGATCAGAAAGTATACTGGCGGATCGGATTGAATCCGTTGCGCCGCAAGCAGGACAACCACATCACCCGCTATCGTCAGGAATTCACCCGTTTTCTTCAGGCTGTCCGGGAGGAAGGACTGGAAAACCTCTATTTCGTATCCGGCGACCGTCACTTTCTCTGGCACAGCCGCTACGAGACGCGGAACGGGAAGTTTTCCCTGCACGAGTTCGGAAGCGGACCATTTGCTGACGACATCGTCCCCTTCGGCAAGCTGTTCTATGAAGACGAGGAGGGCACGGCGTACCTGGAGGCAGGCCTGCCGAGCGCCGGATTCCTTCATGTCCGGGTGGAAAACGTGGCGGTTCAACCGCGGCTGCACGTCGAGTGGTACGCCATGCAGGACTGGGGGAGGGCCGCGGTGGCGCGCTGGAGCCACAGTTTCGAAGCTCCTTACCTTCCCTAGCCGCTATCTTCGCGCGCGAACTCCCCCGGTCCCGCCGGATGCAGGGTGAAAAGAAAGTGTCCGGCTTCCCCCTTGTTTCTTCCCGCTGCTCCGCATTCACTTTTTTCTCTGCCAACGGCCACAATTTCGTTGACACTTTTCGAGAAATTTTGCAAGCTTACGAGTCCCGGCGTTGAGGCTCACTTCGGAAAACTCTTCCCCCTGCGAAGCGGAAAAGGTCGGCGCTCGAATACCCAGGAAAGGCAGTGAGGCTGGATGTTTGTGGCCAAGAAAATCTTCTTGACCAAGGGTGTGGGAAAGAGCAGGGAAAAGCTCTCCTCCTTCGAGCTGGCCCTCCGCAACGCAGGGATTGCCGCTTACAACCTGGTCCGTGTATCGAGCATTTTCCCTCCTCATTGCAAGCTGATTTCACGCACACAGGGTTTGAAGATGCTGCATGACGGCCAGGTCGTCTATTGTGTGATGAGCGAGAACTCCACACGCGAACCTCACCGTCTGGTGGCCGCCTCCATCGGCCTGGCCCTGCCGGTGGACAAGAACATGTACGGCTATCTCTCCGAGCACCACTCCTTCGGACAGACCGAAGAGTTGGCCGGGGAATATGCGGAAGAGTTGGCGGCTGAGATGCTCGCCACCACGCTGGACGTGGAGTTCGACCCGGAACACAGTTGGGACGAAAAGAAAGAAATCTACCGCATCTCGAACCGTATCGTTCGAACCATGGAGATTACCCAATCGGCCATCGGCAATAAACGCGGCCTCTGGACTACGGTCATCGGCGCTGCGATCATGCTCGGGAGTGAAGATTGAAGCCGAAGAAGAACAGACGCGCTTCCCGCTCGCACCCTCCGGCCCGCGCCGCTGCGGCAACGGTGCCTGCGTCGGTAACTCCCCCCCCCAACGAGATGCGCAAAGAGGTCATTCTCTCCCGCCCCACCCGCCCCCTGCAGATCGACGAGCGCAAGAACGTAAGCGCGCTGCTTGAAAAGATGCAGGGAATCTCCTTTCAGGGGCGGAACCTGGCGAGCGCTTATCAGGTGTGGCGCAAGATGCTCCAGGAGCCCATGATGATCATGATGGGCATGTCGGGCGCGATGATCCCGGCGGGCATGCGCGAGTTGGTCGTCTACATGATCCGCAACCGGCTGATCGACTGCCTGGTTTCGACCGGCGCCAATTTCTTCCACGATTTTCACGAATCGCTCGGCCGCCACCACTACCAGTGCAGCCCTGATGTGGACGACGTCCAGCTTCAGATCAACATGGTCGACCGCATGTATGACACTCTGGCCGACGAAGAAGAGTTCCGCCAGGAGGACACCTGGCTCGGGCGGTTCGCTGCGAGCCTGGATAACTCCCGCCCCTACACGACGCGGGAATTCCTCTATTTGCTCGGCAAGGAAACCTCGAAGATCGCCAAGACCGACGGCATCGTAACCGCGGCGGCCAAGGCCGGAATACCGCTTTTTTGCCCGGCCATCGGTGATTCCTCGATCGGCATCGGCATCGCCGAGAACCGCAACCTGGGGAAAAACAACCTGACCTTCGACGTGATCGGCGACGTAGTGGAGTCCTCCGAGCTGGCCGGGGGGGCTCCGAACTCCAGCGTCATCTACTTCGGAGGCGGCACGCCCAAGAATTTCGTTCAACAGAGCGACATCACGGCGACTTTCGCTCACGAAGCCAAGGGCGGCCACAAGTTCGCCCTGCAGGTGGTGACCGATTCTCCTCAATGGGGAGGGCTGTCCGGCTGCACCTTTGAAGAAGCGCAAAGTTGGGGGAAAATCCAGCACGATGCCGAAATGGTCACGGTCAACTGCGACTCGACCATTGCCATGCCCATCCTGGTGACGGCTCTCTCGGAAGACCCGAACTTGATCCGCCGCCGCAAGAAGCCCACCTTCAAGATGGGCCGGAAGCTGGAGTTCCGGTTTCCCTGAGAGGGAGAAATCTGCCGGCGCTTGACCCGAAGCTGCCGGCGTTCCCGTAAACATCCATCATGCTGACCGGCTATCCCGCAGCTCCTCCCATCAATTTCGGCGGACTCCCACCCGAGCAATCCGACTACAAAACCTCGCCCATCGTCATCTGGCCGATTCCTCTCGACCGCACCACGACCTATATCTCCGGCACACGCTACGGGCCGCGCGCGATTCTTGAAGCCTCGCGCAACATGGAAACCTTCGACGATGAGCTTTGGGCCGAAGTTTGCGATCGCGGCATCGCCACGCTGCCCGAGCTGGAGACACAGGAAAGCAGCCTCGAACAGGTGATGGCAAACATTCGCACCGTCGCCGGCCAACTGGCCACAGAGGATAAATTTGTCGTGGCGTTGGGAGGCGAACATTCCCTGACCGGCCCCGTTGTCTCCGCCTACGCCAAGAAATACTCCGACCTCACCGTGCTCCAGGTGGATGCCCACGCCGACCTGCGCGAGGCCTACCAGCAGAACCGCCACAGCCATGCCTCGGTCATGCGGCGCGTGGTTGAAATCTGCCCTGCCGTGCAGGTGGGTATCCGCAGCCTCTCGAAAGAAGAAGCCCTGGCCTTGCCCCAACTCAAGACGAAAATCTTCTGGGCAAAAGATATCGCAGGCCACCCGGCTGAGGAGTGGGCCGAACAAGTGGTCGATGAACTGAGCGACCACGTTTACGTCACGCTCGACCTGGACGGTTTCGACCCGGCCTACCTGCCCGCCACGGGCACTCCTGAGCCCGGCGGGCTCGATTGGTATCAGGTCACGGGCCTGATTCGAACCCTCGCTCGAAAGAAGAAAGTCGTCGCTATGGATGTGGTCGAGCTGCTCCCTCAGCCCGGCGAACATGCGTCGGATTTCCTCGCCGCCAAGCTCATCTACAAGTGCCTCAGTTACCTGTTCCTTAAAAAGAGTTAAATTCCGGGCATCCACGCCGCTTGCGCAGGGATTCGGCGTTTCAGAGTTTCCTCTCCCTTTTCGATTCCTAATGGACAGCCTGAATAAACCACGGTAGCATTAGGTTTCCTTGTTACTTCTTGTGTGAAGGAGGGACCTTCCTGATGGAACTCACGGGAGCAAAGATTGCCGTTTTGGTGGAAAACTACTACCAGGAGCTGGAGGTCTGGTATCCGTTGCTGCGTTGCCGCGAGGCCGGAGCCGATGCCTTCACGGTGGCGGCGGAAGCCGGACAAACCTACAAAAGCAAACTGGGCTATCCGGTGGTTGCCGACCGCTCCATTGACTCGGTGCGGGCCGAAGACCTGGACGCAGTCGTCATTCCCGGCGGCTGGGCCCCCGACTTCCTGCGGCAGGATGAGCGAATGGTGGAACTGGTCCGCCAGATGGACCGCCAGGGGAAAGTAGTGGCTTCCATCTGCCACGCCGGATGGATGCTCTGCTCGGCGCGAATCCTCAAAGGACGGCGCGCCACCTCCTATAAGTCCATTAGGGACGACATGATTAATGCAGGCGCTGACTACCGGGACGAGGAAGTCGTGGTGGACGGAAACCTGATCACCTCCCGGACTCCGCAGGACCTGCCCGCCTTCTGCCGCGAGATTCTCCGGCTGGTTTCGAGTTCAAAGAAGGCATCCCGTCAAGCTTCCGAGGTTGGCGCGAAGAGCTGACATGAATGGACAAGGGTGGACCCCGTCGGGAAAAAGCGATTCCCGGTCGGTTCTATCCCAGCCTGAATCATCACTTTTTCAAAAGCATGAACCCACAGACCAACGCTTTTTCAGGGAAGAATAAACAGCAGAGAAAACTCCGGCATGCTCTGATTCTGCTTTTTGGCTTCTCGCTGATCGCAGGATGGGTTGCTGCAAAAGATCGCACTTCCGCTCCAACCCGTTTCTCCGCGCAAAGATTTCTCGAAAATGTTCGCAGGCTTGCAGGCGACGAGCTCCAGGGTCGGGGCAACGGCACGCCGGAGCTGAACGAGGCGGCCCGCTTCATCGCCGGCCGGTTCCGCAAGTTCGGCTTGAAGCCCGCGCCCGGGGCATCGGACTATCTACAAGGATTTGACATCACGATCTCCGCCGAGATGGGACAGGACAATTCGCTGGTCGCTGAATCCGCTGAAGGGACCGGCTCCCTCGAACTCAACACCGACTTCCGCCCCTTGAGTTTCTCCTCCAACGCTTCGATTGACGCTCCCCTGGTTTTTGTCGGCTACGGCATCACCGCCTCGGAATACAACTACGATGACTATCAGCATCTCGACGTCCGGGGGAAAATCGCCATCGTCATCCACCACGAGCCGCAGGAGCACGACGAGCGAAGCATCTTTGCCGGTCGCCAGTACACCGCCCACGGGCGCACCGTCAACAAAGCCATCAACGCGAAGAACCACGGTGCGGTCGGCATCATCCTGGTGGCCGATGTCGGAAACCACCGGCAACGAAATCAGGAACTCTTCCGCTTCGACAGTTTTTCCGGGCCTCGCACCGTCGGTATTCCGGTCCTCCAGGTGACAACAGAGGTGGTAAGCGAATGGCTCAGGAAGGCGGGGCACGATGAAGACGTGGAAGCCCTCCGTAAGGCCATTGACGAGGATCTTTCAAACCATTCTATCGAATTGGGTGATGCGGTTCGGCTCTCGATCCGCACGGAATTGAAACAGAAGCAGGCCCAGGTGGCGAACGTCGTGGGCTACCTGCCCGGAAAGGATCGCCGGCTGAGGGATGAATTCATCGTCCTCGGCGCGCACTATGATCACCTGGGCCTGGGGGGGCCGACCTCGCTGGCTCCCTCTCAAAACGGGTCGATCCACTACGGAGCAGACGACAATGCTTCCGGAACCAGCGGGCTAATTGCGTTGGCCCGGCAATTCGCCCGGAATCGCAAACACCTGGCACGTTCGCTGATTTTTGTCGCCTTTGCCGGAGAAGAGATGGGAATCCTGGGGTCGAATTATTACACCCTCCATCCTCCTGTGCCCCTGGAACAAACCGTGGGCATGATCAATCTGGACATGATTGGGCGCGCCTCGAACGGAAGGCTTTACGTGGGGGGCACAGGCACCTCTCCCGCCTTCGAGGAGTTGGTGGAGGAGGCCAATCAGGAAATCGGGCTGGACCTTTCGTTTTCCATCACCGCTTACGGCGCGAGCGACCATACCTCTTTCGCCGTCAAGGGGATTCCCGTCTTATTCTTTTTTTCCGGCCTTCACTCCGACTACCACAAGCCGTCCGACACCTGGGAGAAGATCGACCCGGAGAACAGTGTCCGCGTGCTCGACCTCGTCTACCGCGTTGCAGGAGAGCTGAATCGCCGGGAGGAACGCCCCCTGTTTGTACGCGTCGCCGAGCCACATACGGCCGGAGCGTCGGGCGGAGGAGGAGGGTATGGTCCCTACTTCGGATCCATTCCTGATTTCGGGCAGGTCGAAAACGGCGTTCGCTTTGCGGACATTCGTGAAGGCAGCCCGGCGGGCAAGGCGGGATTACTCGCTGGGGACGTTCTCGTCGAGTTCGACGGTAAGAAGATTGAAAACCTCTACGATTTCACCTACGCCCTGCGCGCCCGCAAGCCGGGCGATCAAGTTCGAGTCGTGGTTCTTCGCAAGGACCGGAAGATTTCCGCCGACGTCACGCTCGCCGTCCGTTAGGACCAGCCGGAATCCACCGGGCCGGCACGGGTAACCATTCCCATCCCCTCACCTTCACCCGGCGGGCGTTAGCGAGCCAATTCCTTGCTCAGGTAGATCATGTGCCCGATGTGCAGGCGGAAGTGTGAGGCGCACCGCAGGAAAATCCCGAATCGATTTCCGGCGCTCTTTTCACCGGTTGCTGTAATGGGACGGCTCCAGTCGGCGGGCGATTGGAGGCGGATGGTTTCGGTGACCATGGCCACGGCATGATCAAACCTCTTGAGGGCCTCTGGCTTCGAGGGAGGGTTCTCCTCGGTGAACTCACGCTCCCGTTCGCGCAAGTACCCGGTGTTCGCAATCTGGGCTCCGATGTGAGAATTGAGATTCCCGGTCAGGTGGAGCACCAAGTGCCCGAAACTGTTTCCGTAGGGATAAGGCCGGGTCCACATCTGCTCGTTCGACAAGGGTTCGGCGAGAGCGTGCAGGACCCTGGCCAATTCCTCGAAATGGGCCGCAAGGCCCTCTGCAATGGTGCCGGATAACTCGTCCAATGGATTGGCTCCTTTTTCTTGAGATGACCCCTCCATTCTACCGGGGAATGCCACTTTTCAAAAAGGCAGGTAGGAGGGATTTGGAAGGAGTAAGATCTATCCCCATGTCATATTCATATAGCGAAGCCTGCGAGTGCCTCCCAACAAAGAGTTTCACCCGGGAGTATCACCGATGAGGGTCGAGACCCTGCGACGCTGGGCCCTGCTCACACTCGGAATTTTCCTGCTCGCGGGAATTCCCCGCACCGCCGCCCCGCAGGGGGTGGGCAGCGCCGGCCCACCAATGAAAGGTGTCGAAGGCGACCCCCTTCGCGAGCCGCGCGAAGTGCGCCTGCACAACATCCGCCAACTGACAACCGGCGGGACGAACGCCGAGGCCTACTTCAGCTACGACGGCAAACATCTCGTCTTCCAGGCGACGCGCGACGGATTCGCATGTGACCAGAT
>JAPUME010000121.1 GCA_027294185.1 Acidobacteriota bacterium
CCGACGACACGAAAAGGATTAATGCGCCCATCAACCAAACGGATCGATTGCAATTCTTCATTCCCCGTCTCCTTTGGAGTTCCGAGCTCACTCTAATATGATGCCTTTTCCCGGCAAAGCGATCAAGTCCCGTGCCGCTAATATTTCGCTCCCCTTGCAAGAATCTTACTAAACGATAGAAATTACGCAGGTTGCAACCCGGCGGAGATGGTACCTTCCTCCGCTTTCTCACCCTGGGAAACGCCTTATCCTACCGCTAATTCACCACGAAATAAAGTGCAGGAATTCCTGACTTTGAGTCGGGTGCGATGCTCCGCTATACTCGAAGCCGCTATGGGAGACTCGAAACGCGAACCTCGGCGAACGAAGATCATATGTACGCTGGGTCCCTCTACTGAAACACCCGAACGGTTGAAGAGCCTGATCGATGCCGGAATGGATATCGCCCGTCTCAACTTTTCCCACGGGACGCACGCCGGCCACAGCAGGGCCATCCGCCTGCTCCGCCGCCTGGCCCTCGAGAGGGATAGGCCGGTGGCGATCTTGCAGGACCTGCAAGGACCAAAGATTCGGACCGGACTGCTGAAGGGGGGTGGGCCGGTTTACCTGCGCCGCGGAACCTCACTGGTTATCACGACACGCCCCATCATGGGAAATTCGGAACGCATCGCAACCACCTTCGCGCCATTGCCCCGAGAGGTGAAACGAGGCGACTCGATTCTTATTTCCGACGGATTGATTGAGTTGCGAGTGGAAAAGGTATCGGGGCAGGAGGTGATGTGCCGCATCATCAGTGGAGGAGAGCTGGGAGAACATCAGGGAATCAACTTGCCGGGCATACCCCTTAAGGTTTCCGCGCTTACCACCAAGGACCGCCGGGACCTTCGCTTCGCCATCCAGCAGGGAGTGGATTATGTGGCTGTCTCCTTCGTGCGACGGCCTCAGGATATCCTGCAGGTTCGTTCCATCCTGAATCGGGCGAAAAGCATGATCCATGTAATTGCCAAGCTCGAAAAACCGGAAGCCCTGGAGCACTTGGATGAGATTCTGGAAGTCTCGGACGCGGTCATGGTCGCGCGCGGCGACCTGGGTGTGGAGATGACTCCCGAAAAAGTCCCGATTCTCCAAAAGCGCATCATCACTCGCGCCAACCAGCAGCGGGTGCCGGTCATCACGGCCACGCAGATGCTCGAATCCATGACCCACCATCCGCGTCCTACGCGCGCGGAAGCCTCCGACGTGGCCAACGCCATCTTCGACGGGACCGACGCGGTCATGCTCTCACAGGAAACCGCCATCGGCGAATATCCCATTGAAACCGTGGCCATGATGTCGCGCATCGTTCGAGAAGCCGAAGGGAGCTACCCCGCCCACTTCGTCCGCCGCAGTGAAGGAGAAGAACTCTCGATCGCGGAATCCATCTGCCGCAGTGTGGCTCGGGCCGCCCAGTCGATGAACGTTCGGGCCATTGCCGTGTTCACGCAATCCGGCTCCAGCGCCCGGATGGTCTCCATGTACCGGCCGCGGGTTGCCGTCTACGCCTTCTCCCCCTTCCCCGCTATCCTGCGGCGCATTTCTCTTTACTGGGGAGTCTTCCCTCGCTTTATGAAGCATGTTGCAAGCACCGACCGCATGATTGAAGGTGCCGAAAAGAAGCTGCTTCAGGAAAGAGTCGTGAAGCGCGGTGATATTGTGGCGTTGGTCGCGGGCACGCCCATCGCCCGGCGCGGCACGACCAATCTCTTGAAGCTTCATCGAGTAGGCCACGCCTGAGAATTTCCGGCAAAGACTCTCCCATCTGAACCTGCCCCGGCTTGGCGAAACAGAAAGACCTCCCCATCTCAAAACCGAGATCAGGAGGTCTCGTGAAAGCTCGAAACTCCGCCGAATGCCAGGGGCAGGACGAATGGACCCGCGCTACTCGATGAGCCGGTCGAGATCTTCCAAATCCTTTTCCTCTTCGCAGAGAATATCTTCCACCGTCTCGTACAGGACAATGCTTTCGTCTTTGGGAACCAGTCGCATCAACAGCTTGTAGATCTCGACGGCTTTCCTTTCCACGTTGATGTTGATCTCAAGCATCTTCTTGAGTTTATTTCCCACATCGACGTCGGCTACCTCGGTGGTGGGCCTCTCGCCCAGCGCCACCAGCCGGTCCCGCAGCAGGTCGGCGTGGCGAAGCTCTTCAGCCGCCATCTGTTTCAACTTATCGCCGATCGTCACCGAATACGGACCCGTCAGGACTGCCGCCTGCGTCGAGTAGCGAATGTAGGTTGCGAGTTCCAGGGTCAATGCTTGGTTGAGTAATTTGACCACTTTCTTTCTGTCCATGCTGTTTCCCTCCTCGTTGATTCTGTTCTGAGTGCTCTCTGGCTCTACTTTTGACGCCACACAACGCAGGAGAAATATGCGAGGGTAGCCTTACCTATACGATTCTCTGAGCGGCGGCCGCCGATTGTTCCCGGGCGTGATAAGAACTCCGTACCAGCGGGCCGGACTCGACATGACGTAATCCAAGCGCCTGCCCGGCCCTGCGCAACGCCGCAAATTCCTCAGGAGCGTAAAATCGCTCGACCGGGAGATGACTCTTCGTCGGGGACAGGTACTGTCCGATGGTCACAATGTCGCAGCCGGTGTCCCGAAGGTCCCCTAAAACAGTATGCAGTTCCTCTCGCGTCTCTCCCAGCCCAACCATCAGGCCCGACTTGGTAGGAATCTCCGGGGCAAACTCCCTCGCGCGCCGAAGCAGCCGCAGCGAACGCTCGTATCGCGCGCCCGCCCGCACCCGGGAGTAGAGCCTCGGCACCGTTTCGATATTGTGGTTCAGAATATCCGGCCGGGCGGCCATGACGATTCCCAGCGCCTCATCCGAGCCGCGAAAGTCGGGAATCAAAACCTCAACCTTGCATCCGGGATTCAAACGGCGCACCTCACCGATCGTATTCGCAAAGATTTTCGCGCCGCCGTCGGTTTTATCGTCGCGGTTGACCGAGGTGATGACGACGTATTCCAGCTCCATGGCCTCGACCGCCCTTGCGACGCGCTCGGGTTCGGCCCAGTCCAACTCCTTGGGCTTGCCTCCCGGCACAGAGCAGAAGCCGCAGCGTCGCGTGCAGATGTTCCCCAAAATCATGAAGGTGGCTGTCCGTTGCTCCCAGCACTCGCCGATGTTCGGGCAGCGGGCGCTCTCGCAGACCGTATGCAGGTCCAGCCCGCGCATGATCCGCTTCAGTTCGTGGAAATTGTCGCCGCTTGGAAAACGAACCTTGAGCCACGGCGGACGCCGCCCCGAGGTTGCTGAACCGCTTCCAATCTGTACCAGGTGAGATTCCATAACGATCCGTGAACTGATTTCATTCTATCGGGTCAGGCGCGAGGGGTCAATCGGGTGCGGAAAGGAACGGACCGTTTGTGCGGTATTTCCGGGCTTAGTGTGACGGCCGCGAGCGGATGTATGTGTAAACCACGCTGCCGTCGACCGCGTGCAGGCGGAAGGTAATGCGGCTCTCATTTTCTGAGCCCACGACGCTAACCGAAAGGAAGCCACCCTGGACGCGGTGGAACTTGTGGTAGTCGGGGTCTTCGCCGGGCGAGCCGCCGGCATGTTCGTCGCTGGCCGGACCGCAGGAAAACTCCTGCACGCCGGTTTCCGGGTGAACCGAGTGGTACTGCCAGTGGCGGTCACCGCATGCGAGGAAGAAATTCTCGGAAAGATTCTTCTGCGCGAACCTGCGAAACTCATTGCCTTCATGGGCAAAGGTGGCGTTCGCGTGGTTGTCCCGTTTATTGGGGCGGTCGGGGCCAACGATGGGAGTGGGGCTGATGAGCACCTTCCAATCGGCGTCGCTCGCCAGGAGACTTTCCATGAGCCACTTCTTCTGCTCGGCTCCCCAGATGCTCTTTTCCGGCCCGTCGGGCATGGTATTGGGTGAGCGGAAGTCGCGGCCCTCGGTCAGCCAGATTTGCAGCCCTTTTCCCCAACGGAAGGTTCGGTAAGGTTTTTCGCTCATCGGCACCTGTTCGGCGTAAACCTGCAGGCCCTGCTGAAAGGTAAATGACTTCATGATGTCGGGCTCCCGCACCTGAGCGGGCCAACTGTCATCGGCCCAGACATCGTGATCATCTTTTTCCCAGTAACCAGGCACGTTGAGATGAAACCGCACCAGTTTCGGATAGCTGTAGATGCGCTGCCAGTGGTAACGGGCCAGATCGATGTCGGTGGCGCGAGGATCGTCGCTGTCGTAATAGACCGTGTCGCCGGTGGGAACGATGAAGTCCGGGTTGAGCTGAAGCATGGAGTCATAAATCAGGAATCCTTCATCATCATCGACGTCCCGGTATGCCTGGCCGGTAATGACGGTGAAGCTAACCTCCCCATACTCGTCCGGCGGGGGCGCAGTCTTGAAACGGCCTCGCAGGGGGAGGTGGAGTGGCGAACCTCCCGGGCCTGAGGTCTCCGCCGAATAGTGATAGACGGTCGAGGACTTCAAGTCATTCAGATGAAACTTGTGCGTGAAATCATCTTCCGCTGAAACGTCGGCCCAATCGGTCTGCTTCGCTGCGGCAAGGTCGGCGCCGGTTCCATACCGTAGCCGCACGCGGCCGGGCGCGCCGGGCACAGAGCCTTCCAGGTCCTTCGGTCTCAACTCCGGCCCCAGCTCCTCCCTGGCTCTCCCTCGCCGAACCACGCCGTCGGCGCGACGCTCGGCTTTTTCGGTCACCCGCATCCAGACAATGGCCGAGGTATCGGTCACCTCGCCGACTTTGACGCCGGTCGCCTGGCGCGTCTCATCCACTCTCGGTGTGGGTGTGCATGAGGCAAGCAATGCAAGACCGGCAAGAATCTCCAACCGTAGCAGATGACGGAATTGAACCACCTTACCCTCACTTGGAAAACTGGATGGGGTCATTCTAGCCGAGAAAAACGCTTTGGGGGAAAAGAAAATTCTAGGACGAGTGGGAGTCGAACAGATGGGAATTGAACAGACGCCTCAAATCGGCCAGGGTCACATCATGG
>JAPUME010000122.1 GCA_027294185.1 Acidobacteriota bacterium
CTTCCATCAGGGACTGGAAAAACTCATATCGCAGGCGCCGGGCCGTGGCTTCCAGGTTTGCGCCCTCGCGGCTCGCCTCGGCTGCGACATCGATTCCCCGACAGAAAAATGGGAGGTCGTGCGAGCGGGCCAGTTCCTTTACGAATGATTCATCTTCATCGGAATCAGCGCCACGGAGTTTATGGTTCAGGTGGACCAGGGCAAGTTGCAACCCTCTTTGGAGGGCAACTCGTTCGAGCAGATGAAACAGCCCCACCGAATCCCCTCCGCCCGAGACGGCGACTCCGACGCGGTCTCCGGCGCTGAAGAATTTCTTCTCCTCGAGACAGGCCCTGAATTTTCGCCGCACCTTGTCACTCATCGATTCGCTGCGCTTACGGTTTCCAACGCATTATCGGCTCTGCTGCCATTCCGGCTCGAAGTCGCAGCCCAGAGCGTCCACGACCCGGTTGATGTAGTTGAAGTAGGCAATCACCTGGACGGCGTCGTGAATCTCGGTATCTGAGTAGCCCGTGGCCCGGAGGTTCTCGATATCCTCTCGCGTACAAGACGCGGGCTCCTTCGTCACCTTTTCAGCGTATTCGAGCAGCTTCCGCGTTTTCTCGTCCAGATTCGCTTTCCGCCAATCGGCCTGGAACTGTTCGCCCAGCTTCGCATCCCTGGTTACCCTACGCAGATCCTCTGCGTGCGCCAGGATTCAATAGTGGCATTGGTTCGCGGCGGACACCACCACGGCCAGCATCTCCCTTACAGCGCGCGGAAGCCGGGAGCGGCGGTGCATGAGCGTTTTGTAAAACTCCATCGAGGCGTGAAGCGTCGCGGGATTCAGGCTCATGATCTTGAGGACGTTGTATACCTTGCCGGCGCGTCCACCTGCGGCTTCATACTCTCGCTTGAGTTCGCCCGTCGCTTCCTGCTCGGGAATGGTTTGAATCCAGGGCATGGTGATCCTCGTTTCCGTTCGCACTCTCTATCCTAACGCGGGTCGAGGTGCATTCCAACTCGCCGGGGAGCGTGGCCCGGTGAGGTTGCCCGCGGCTCAGGGCGAATCGGAGGCTTTCACCCAAATCGGGCTGGACCAGGCCATGGAGATGCGGTCGCGGACCATTCCGCTCTGGCGAAGGCGTACGTAGTAGATGGAGTCCTCCTGGAAGGAGTTGTCGTTCGTGTGCCAGAAGAAGTCGGAGCTGTCGGGGTGGATGCGGTAGATGACTTTGAAGCCGCGGTCTGTCTTGGAATACCTGAGAACTTCGAGGGTTTCGATGGGTGCGGTCCCGTGCGCCTCGATCTTCAAACGGGGTGGTCTCGAAACACTTACCTGCTCCCCCATGGGGCTTCCGTTGATTGAAAATTCCAGCAGGATGCGCGCGCCGGTGGTGGCGTAGGTGAGGCGCTGGTAGAGGCCGTCGAAAATCTCGGCTCGCGTCAACCCTGTGCCTCGAACGGCGGCGAGGCCCCAGTGGGGACGGCCGGGCCGGGAGCGGTGGTCGTCGGAGGCGGCGATGGCGCTTAATTCCAATCCTGCAATCCAGGCGTCCTGAGCGAATTGCGGCCCCACAGCGGAGCGGCTGGGGCCGGTAAAGTTGCTCTGCTCGAAGGCCAGGGGATGGGTCGGGTCGTAGGCTTCGCTCAGTCCGTGCGCCGAATAGATCTCAATATTGCGCCGCAGCTCCGGGTCGTGGAATTCCCAGCTCACAGGGCGGGGAAACTTGCCGGGGTGATGCGGAATGGTCAAAGCCTCGCCCGCCGTCAACGCTTTCCAAAGCTCCGGTAAGGTGATGTTGCCGGGGGCCAGAAGCGGTCCCGGCTCGCCGCGAAAGTAGACGTTGTGGTGGCCGTAGGGGGAGCCGAAAGAAGCCTCATAAGCGTGCAGGGCGACGAAACGGCCCGGGTCGTTGTAACGGTCGTTGAGCGCCGTGTATTCCTCCCACACATGCGGGCCCAGGCCTCGTGTGAAACCCTCGCGTTCGGTGCGGCTGTGGTCGGCCATGGCGTAGAAATCGAGCGCAGCCACGTAGCGCGCGTAGTCAAAAGAACCGCTGCCCACTCCGTCCCAACTGTAATGCGTGTGTGAATGCAGGTCTCCCCAATAGAGCTTCCGCTCCGGCGCGCGGTCGTAAACCTTCATCGGATTGCTCTCAGCCCGGAGGACTCTCCTCAGCCCCGTTCCCATAAGACGCAGGATGCCGGCTCGCCTGGGAGTGAATTTCACCGTCTCCCAGCCACGCTGGGACTGGAACTGCACGTGCGCGGGAAGGTCGGCTTCGCCCTCGGCAATCTGAAGCTGAATCTCTCCTTCAAAGGATGCGTCCGGGTTCGCAAGCAGGTCCACCACGGCCAGGTGAAGTTCGGCGGGCTGCCCGACGACCAACGTGGAAGGTCCTGAAACCAGTAGCTCCGCTGCCGGCCCGGAGCGCGCCACAATCGTCGGCGGATCGGAATGAAGCTCGAAATCTCCCCCTCCCTCACGGGCCACTGCAACAAGCACGGGTTCGGGTTGGGTGCTGATGATGGCGGCCCGCATTCCCCGGCTGCCTCCGGAGGTGTCTCCATAGAGGACTGAGAGCGAGTCGCCTCGTCGCAGCCTTCCTGCCACAACCTCAACGCGCACGACAAAAACGTAACGCTCACTCCTGCCGTCCAATCCCGGGCGGGCTGACTTGACGAGGAAATCGGCTGATTCGGACTCGACGATAGTCCGCAGGCGTACGCTCGAGCGGGACGAGCGGGCGGAAATGTAGTTGTCCGCCTTGGGATTGGTAGCCTGCAAGCGGTTGGCTGAGTTGCGGATTCCTGCGTGCCAGGTATCGGGAAGTTGAACCCGGATTCCGCCACCCCGGCGAATACCTTGCCTGCCGACCTGGTAGGTCACCGTCCAGGTGCCGAACTCGCCCGCCACGCTCTGGTTTGGGCTAACCGTAACGCTTCCGGCGATTTGAGAGAAAATTTCCACCGCCGACAAGACCAGGCATAGCCCGAACAAAGGAAGGATAATTCTCAGATGCCTGCGAAACCTCATGGGTTCTCCGTTCTCGTAGGGTAGCCGGCCGATGATGACCCGGCCGGGGAAGGTTGACTACATCTTCATGGGCAGCCATCGACTTCTGCTGTTCCAGGGAATTTTAGGCTGATTGCTGTGACTGAAGTATAACCCGGGAACAGGGGAAGAACGGGAGAAATTCCCGGGCGGGCGAATGACATTTCGCCGAAAAAACGGATAGAATCGAGGTGTTGTAAGTAGAATAGGAAACCATGCGGCGACTTTTTGAAGCTTCGTTACTGTTTTTTCTGGCCACTGTGCTGTTCGGCCTGCCCAAAGAAAAGCCGGGCTTGCCGGAGGAAGTCTTGCCGCCGGTGCGAACCCTCGA
>JAPUME010000123.1 GCA_027294185.1 Acidobacteriota bacterium
TCGGGAGAAGGAGTCATTTCAACCGGGGAATTGATCACGCTGGCCGCCGCCCGGGCCGGCTTTTCTATTTTCACCTACCGCACTTATCCTGCTGAGATTAAAGGTGGCCACGCCGTTTTTCAGCTTCGTTTGAGTGACCGTCCCCTTTATTCCCAGGGTGACGACCTTGATATCCTTCTTGCTTTCAACCAGGAAGGCTACGATCGGCATCACGAAGAGTTGCGCCGGGAAGGTATCCTGATTTATGACACCGGGACACTGAGCGAAGAAAACATTCCCTTCAAGCAGTTGTTCGGCCTTCCTCTTTCCGATATCGCCAGGAACCAGATTCACATGCCGTTGAGCAAGAACGTGGTGGCCGTCGGGGCGCTCTCGGCGCTGTTTTCGATTCCCAGCGAAGTTCTGGAACCGCTGCTCCGGGCCAAGTTCGGGCGTAAGGGTGAGGCTGTCCTGCAGAAAAACCTGGAGGCGCTCGCCAGCGGTCGCAGCTACGTCGAGCAGAATTTCCGCGGCATCGACGTGCTCAAGGTTCCCGCCAGGCCGCAGGGGGAAAAGCTGGTGCTTTCAGGAAACGAGGCGATTTCCCTGGGGGCCATTGTAGCCGGGTGCCGGCATTATTTCGGGTACCCGATTACGCCCGCAAGCGACATCATGGAATTCCTGGCCGAGGAGTTTCCGAAAATCGGCGGGACCGTCATGCAGGCGGAAGATGAAATCGCCGCCATAACCATGGCCATCGGCGCCTCCTACGCGGGCAAGAAAGTGATGACGGCGAGTTCCGGGCCGGGCATTGCTCTGATGACGGAAGCCCTGGGGCTGGCCGCGATGGCGGAGCTCCCGCTGGTGGTGATTGACGTCCAGCGCGCCGGGCCCAGCACCGGATTGCCGACCAAGCACGAGCAGTCAGACCTGAATCTGGCCGTCTACGGGAATCACGGAGAAGCTCCGAGAATCGTAATTTCACCCATGGACGTGACCGACTGTTTCTACCGCACCATTGACGCATTTAACCTGGCCGAAAAGTACCAGGTGCCGGTGCTTCTGGTCTCCGACACTGCGCTTGCGACCCGCAGCGAGTGCATTGACAAACCGGACCTTTCAAAAGTCAAGAGGTTTGACCGCCTGCGTGCAGAACCGCCCAACGGCAAGCCCTATAAGCGTTATGAGTTTTCTCCCTCAGGTGTCTCGCCCATGTCGTTTCCCGGCGACGAGGGCCTGACCTACACGGCTACAGGTCTTGAACACGACGAGGAGGCCCATCCCAACTACACTCCTGGGATGCATTCGGCGATGATGGACAAGCGTTTCCGAAAGCTGAAGTCGGCGATTCCCGACTTTCCCAAGGTTGAAACCTATGGCGCAGAGGATTCCACTGTGGGGATTATCGGCTGGGGTTCCACGCTGGGCGCGATTCGGGAGGCGGTGGAAACGGCGGCGGAGAAAGGGATTAAGATTCTGTCGTTCTATCCCCGCGTGCTCCATCCGCTGGGCGATGGGTATCTGACGGACGATTTGAAGCGCGTCAAGAAGTTGATTGTGGCCGAGGTGAACGCCACCGGCCAATTCGCCAACCTCCTGGCCCCCCACTATAAAGGTGAAGTGGAGAGACTCAATATCTACGGCGGACAACCATTTACAGCGCGAATGATTCTGAACAAGATTGAGGAGGTCTGCCACAATGGCTGAGTTGACGGCGAAGGCCAATACTGCGCCTGCCGAAAAGATAAACTACAAGAGCGACGTCAAGGTGACCTGGTGCCCCGGCTGCGGGGACTTCGGAGTGTTGAGCGCGGTCTATAAAGCCTTCGAGATGAAAGGGTGGAATCCGAAGGACCTGGTCGTCGTTTCCGGCATCGGGTGTTCCAGCCGTATTCCTTACTTCATCAACAGCTATGGATTCCACGGGATCCACGGCAGAGCTCTTCCCATCAGCGTGGGGTTGAAGGTATCGAATCCCAAGCTGAAGGTGGTCGTGCTGGGAGGTGACGGGGACGGGTTCAGCATCGGGGCGGGCCACTTTCCTCATGCGGTGCGCCGCAACCCCAACCTTACCTACATCATTATGGACAACAGCATCTACGGGCTAACCAAGGGCCAGTCCTCACCCACTTCCGCTTTTGAGTTCGTCACCAAGGCCACCCCGTATGGAAACATCGAGGACCCAATCAATCCCATGGCCTTTGCCCTGGTCTACGGGGCGAGTTTCGTCGCCAAGGGTTTCTCGGGAAAGGCGAATGACCTGGCACAGTTGTTCGTACAGGCCTTCGATCATCCCGGGTTTTCTTTCGTGAACGTCCTGAGTCCCTGTCCGACGTTTAATAAGGTGGATACCTTCAGGTACTATGCCGAGCGGCTGGCAACGGTGCCCGAGGACCATGACACCTCGGACCGTTTGAAAGCGCTGAAAATTGCTTATCAGACTGATAAGCACACCATGGGTGTTTACTACCGCGACTTTCGGCCGACGCTCGAAGACAGACTCGCAGGCGTGCGAGAGAAGGTCCACATGGATACGCAGGAAGAGATCGAGCATCTTCTGTCCCGATTTAGCTAGTCGGTCATTACACGCGGTGACCGCCGGAAAAAAATCGGGCTGCCGCCATCCCCAACCCACACCGCCCCACGGACCCCGCCTATGGGCAGTTCTCTTTTTCGTCCCTTTGAAAACCTGGTAGAGATTCAGGTCCTGGGCAGGACTTTCCAGGTTCCCGAAAAGAATACGCTTCTGCGGGCGCTCCAGTTTCTGGACCCTGCAGGAGTCTCCTATGGCCGTTTTTGCTGGAACCAGGAATGCCAGTTCTGCCGAGTGAGCTATGTGATGAAGAGCCGGGAAGAGAAACCGCCCCGCGAAATCCTGGCCTGTAAGGTCTGGGCGGCCGATGGGATGAGGATTGTCAAACTCTCCGAGGAGTTGACCTGGGCCCTGAGGACATGCCTGAAAGAGCCTTAAGCGCAGGCCGAATCCCGACCTCGTCACTTGCAGGCGGCCGGGTTTGGAGGGGAAATGCGGTCGACGGCCGGGGTTGGTAAATCTGACCTCCCATTTCCTCTAACAAGCGGTATTTCAGTTACTTACCAATTAATTGTGCCCCCGACCGTTTGCCCGCCGATATATACCGTTTAATGGAATAGCGTTTACCCATTTGCGGTCCACCCTCAATATGGCAGCGTGTGGAGCCGGTATTTCAGAGAGTCAGGTGCCAGTCCGGCGGCCACGGTAAACAGTGAGTCCTCCATTATTATTAAGTCGGATTGATTTCTTTTTGATTCTAAACAACTTGTTCGGAAGAGGGGAACCAAGGAGAAGGCGCGAAGCTCTAGTAGCGAATCGGGTCTTGTTCGCCCCAGAGAATTGGAATTCCGTCTAATTTCACCTTCAGCCCAAATGAAGAGGAGAGTTCAATGAGCACATCACCCAATAGTCAGTTGCCGAAGCCGAATCCGGGTTTGTTACAAATTGGCTCCGACAGTTCCCTTACGTCGGAAGAGATATTTCGCCAGAAGGTTGCCGAGGAAAGGCGACGGCTGGAGCAGTTGGCGGGCGTCGAGGATAAGCCCGTGTTGCGCTTTCTCCGTCCCAAGGAGCATCTCTTTACCAAGGACCAGCGCGAGCATACAACCCTCCTTTTCGGCGGACTCACCTGGAAGCACGAGAAGCTGATTCAGGGGGCTCTCCAAGCCCTGGGTTACAAGTGCGAACCGGTGATGATCCCGGACAAGAAAGCTTTTCAGTTGGGGAAGGAATACGGGAACAACGGCCAGTGTAATCCCACCTACTTCACGGTCGGAAACCTGGTGCAGCACCTGCAAAAACTGGAAGAGAAGGGATTGAGTAAGGACGAGATCAAGGAGCGGTATATTTTCCTGACCGCGGGCGCCTGCGGCCCCTGCCGGTTCGGCATGTATGAGGCGGAATACCGGCTGGCCCTGCGGAACTCAGGGTTTGACGGGTTCCGGGTCATGCTCTTCCAGCAGGAGGGCGGCTTGAATCAGGCGGAAGCGGAAGCCGGCCTCGAGATGAACCTCGATTTCTTCCTGGGCATTCTGAATGCTCTCAACATGGGCGACGTGATCAACGATGTGGCCTACCAGATTCGCCCCTTTGAGGTGAACGCGGGAGAGACCGCACGGGTGCTTGATGAGTGCATGAATTTGATGTACGAGGTAATTCGAAACAAAGAGCCCTACCAGTTGGAAGGGAAGATGGAAGGCTTTTTCAGCCGGATCGGAAAGATCGATACCGCCACTTACCTGGGCAAGTTCATTAACCAACTCTACGGGAATGAGTTCACGGCAGGGCTGCGGGAAGTGCGTGACCGCTTTAACGGGATTCGCATAGACCGCACCCAAATCCGGCCCATCGTTAAGGTTACCGGCGAGTTCTGGGCGCAGACGACCGAGGGTGACGGGAACTTCAACATGTTTGGCTTCCTCGAGAAAGAAGGCGCACAGGTGATCGTGGAGCCGATCGGTACCTGGATCCTTTACATGATTCACCAGGTGATTCAGAGGTTGAATGACGAGAAGGGCCTGGAAGAGGGCGCCGTCCTGCCTCCCGCCTGGAGACTGGACAAGCATCTCAAGATCAACCTGAACCTTAAGAAAAAGGTGCTGAAGCTGAAGCTCGCCGAAGGCATCTTCAAGCGCGAATACAACCGCATTATCGACGGGCTGGGTGGACTCGCGCACCATCTTACCGATCAGTACGAGTTGCAGCGCCTCGGGCACCCCTATTACAACTCACGCGCCGGAGGCGGCGAAGGTCACCTGGAAGTGGCGAAGAACATCTACTACTCGAACAAGGGTCTGTGTCACATGGTTCTTTCGCTCAAACCTTTCGGTTGCATGCCCTCGACGCAATCCGACGGGGCGCAGTCGGCCGTGGTTTCGAAATACAAAGACATGATCTTCCTGCCGATCGAGACTTCAGGCGAAGGCGACGTGAACGCCCACAGCCGCGTCCAGATGGCCCTGGGAGAAGCCAAGGCCAAGGCGAAGCTCGAATTCAAGGAGACTCTGGAATCGACGGGATCCACGCTCGTGGAAATCCGTGCCTTCATGGAAGACCATCCCGAGACGATGACGCCGCTTTATAAGGTTCCTCATTACGAGGGGATCGTGGGCACTGCCGCTCATTTCATAAAGCACATCGGCGAGCGGATCAAGAGTGAAAAGCCGGCCCTGGTGGCGGTCTGAAGAATGCGCAATCGAAGGGAATCCTCAGGGGGAATCAATGGCTGAGAAACATTCGGGAAACGTGATGATTGGTTTGGATGTCGGCTCGACCACCGTGAAAGCGGTGGTGATGGATCCGTCGAACGATAAGATTCTCTGGTCCGACTACCAGCGGCACGATACCAAGCAGCCCGAGAAGTGCTTGGAATTTCTGAACCGCATCGATGCCGATATGGGGGTTCCGCGCGAGAAAATCCGTATCTTCGTAACCGGCTCCGGCGGCGGGGGAATCGCCGACATGATCGGGGGGAAGTTCGTCCAGGAAGTGAATGCCGTCGCTCTGGCGGTGGAAAAACTCTACCCCACCTGCGGCTCAGTGGTCGAGTTGGGCGGGCAGGACGCGAAAATCATCATCTTCAAGGAAGACCCCGAGACAGGACGCAAGAAGAAGATTCCCTCGATGAACGACAAGTGCGCCGGAGGCACCGGAGCCGTCATCGACAAGATCAACAGCAAGCTGAAAATTCCCGCCGAAGAGCTCTGCAACATGGGTTACTTCGATATAAAGCTGCATCCGGTGGCCGGCAAGTGCGGTGTGTTTGCCGAGACCGACATCAACGGCCTGCAGAAGAGCGGCGTGCCGGCGGATGAGCTGATGGCCTCGCTTTTCGAAGCCATCATCCAACAGAACCTCTCTGTGCTCACCCGTGGGAATACGCTGCGGCCCGATGTGCTGTTGCTCGGCGGCCCGAATACCTACATCAAGGGTATGCGCGACTGCTGGAAGGCCAACATTCCCAAGGTCTGGGCAGAGCGCAAGTTCCCGCTGCCCGAAGGCGTGGACCCGCAAGACCTTATCGTGGTGCCGGAGAACGCCCAGTACTTTGCGGCCATCGGGTCGGTGGAGTTCGGCAAAGACGAAGAGGATTCCGTCGGCGCTTACCAGGGCAGCGACAAGCTGGATTGGTATATTAATGTTGGGCGCCTGGAAGAGAAGCAGAAGAAGGGCGGGAGCGGTCTCAGCAAGGACCAGAAGGATTTGGTGGAGTTCAAGAAACGCTTCACGATGGAAAAATTCATCCCCGCCACCTTCTCCCCCGGTGAGGTCGTGGAAGCCTTTATGGGCATCGATGGCGGTTCCACATCCACCAAGGCTGTGCTCTTCGACAAAGACAAGAAGCTCCTCATCAAGTGTTACCAGCTTTCCAAAGGCAACCCGATCGAAGACACCAAGGACATGTTTGAAAACCTGACCAAGCAGGTGGAAAGTCAGGGGGCCAAGCTCAAGCTCCTTGGAATCGGAACGACGGGTTATGCCAAGGACCTCCTGAAGGACGTGCTGGCCGCTGATGTGGCCATTGTCGAGACGGTGGCCCATACGGAGTCCGCGCTCCATTTCTACCCCGAAACCGACGTCATCTGTGACGTGGGCGGACAGGATATCAAGATCATCATCCTGCAGGATGGTCGGGTCAAAGACTTCAAGCTGAACACCCAGTGCTCGGCCGGCAACGGCTACTTCCTGCAGTCGACCGCCGCGAATTTCGGCGTGGAGGTGGAAGAGTACGCTGACCAGGCCTTCGCCGCTCAATCCATGCCGATGTTCGGTTACGGTTGCGCCGTGTTCATGCAGTCCGATATCGTGGACTTCCAGCGGCAGGGGTGGAAACCGGATGAGATCATGGCGGGGCTGGCGTCCGTGCTGCCAAAAAACATCTGGCTCTACGTTTCGCAGATTGCGAATATTGCGGCATTGGGAAAGAATTTCGTTCTTCAGGGCGGGACGCAGTATAACCTGGCTGCCGTGAAGTCGCAGGTGGACTTTATTGAATCACGCTTCAAAGACAAGGGCATGATGCCCAACGTCATCGTGCACAAGCATTGCGGAGAGTCGGGCGCGATCGGCGCGGCTATCGAGTCCCACCGGCTCTGGACCCGGGGGCGCAAAACGACCTTTATCGGCCTGGAGGCCGTGCAGAACATTTCCTACGTGACCCACCGCAACGAGGATACCCGCTGCTACTTCTGCAAGAACAAATGCCTGAGGAGCTTTATCGATGTGAAGGTTTCCTCAGACGGGGAAGTGGAGAATTTGGGTTCGAAGACCTCGAAGATTCCCATTGCTCCCGGCGTCAAGCGGTTGATCGTTGGTAACAGTTGCGAAAAAGGCCTGGTGGAAGACGTCAACGCCATGCGGGAAATCAAGAAGGGTCTGGATTCGATGAAAGGCGCGAATCCCAATATGGCGGAAGTCGCTGCGCGCTGGGCTTTCAGATCCTACAACCCGCCGCAGGTGTCCGACCCGCTGCCGAAGATGGTCATTACGTCGAAGCAGAAAGCTCGGGTGCGGATGATGAAGAATCGCTCCGAGATCCGCATCGGCATCCCGCGCGCGCTGAACCAGTATTCGACGAACCCCCTGTTTAGCGCTTATTTCGAGTCCCTGGGCGTGAAGACCGAGAATATCGTCTATTCGGATTACACTTCCGAGGAACTCTACAAGACGGGAGCGAAACGGGGTGCGATCGACCCTTGCTTCCCTTCGAAGATCGGTATTCCGCATGTGCATAACCTGCTCTATGTAAAGCACAAGAAGAAGCCACTCGATTACATCTTCTTCCCGATGATTGACGATCTTCCCTCGGATCTCGTGAATGTGCAGGCCCACCGTTCCTGCCCCACCGTGGCCGCCACACCCGAGGCCGTGAAGGCGGCCTTCATCAAGGAAGGGGATCTGTTTGCCGATATGGGGTTGAAGTATATGGATCCCCTGGTGAATCCTGGTAAGCCCGATCTGTTCGAGCGGCAGATGTACCTTGAGTTTGTAGACATCCTGGGGCTTTCGGCTGGAGAGAGTCAGCGAGCCACCCGGGAGGCGTACAAGGCGCTGGATCATTTCGAGAACGGAATCCTTCGCAAGCAAGGCAGGGAAATTCTGGAGAAGCTTGAGGCAGAAAACGGAATTGGAATTGTCGTTCTGGGCCGTCCGTACCATAACGACCCGGGAGTCAATCACGAAATCCTGGAAGAGTTCCAGAAGATCGGCTATCCCGTGTTCACCCTGGGATCGCTCCCCATTGACGACGACATCGTCTGGAAGCTCTTTGGTGGGGACGTTGAGGAAGGGCTCATCGAGCATCCGATGGACATTGGGGACGTCTGGAAAAACTCCTATAGCGAGAATACCAGCGTGAAGGTGTGGGCCGCCAAATACACTGCCCGGCACCCAAATCTGGTGGCGCTCGAACTATCCAGTTTCAAGTGCGGCCACGACGCCCCGATCTATACCGTGGTCGAAGAGACCGTCACCAAATCGGGAACGCCGTATTTCTCCTTCAAGGATATTGACGAAAATAAGCCCATTGGGTCCATTAAGATCCGGGTTGAGACCATCGCATACTTCCTGAAGCGATACCGCGAAGACATGCTCTCGCGTGCAAAGAAGAAGCTGGAGATTGATGACCAACTCAAGGCTTTTGAAGACAAACTGCGAGGGGATTTGGGGGCCGGTGGGGAATCGATCGGTGTAGGGCCTCCCCCGTATGTCGAGGAGACTCCTGTGGGAATTTCAACAGTGAAAAACGATCAGGAGCTCTGAGAACAAGTTCCACGGGTCGAAGAAATTGGCGGAGAGAGAGGAATCCTTCCTCTCTCTTGCCATTTAGGGAGAAGTTGACAAAGGGGTGAGGTTCTGCTATTCAATACCCCAGTTCCTTTAATCGCTAAATCGAGGTTGATTCCCATGGTGTTTGAATCCGAAAAGGTAATGTTTGAAATCTACAAAGAGACCGTCTATAACGGCCATTACCGCGTTGTCTACTTTACGGAGCTCGGCGACCATAACAAGGAGGGTGATATCAACCATGCCATGGCGGGTGAGCACTACTACGATGGTTTTATTAATAACTTCCGGCGGGTGGAAGCAAAACAGGTGATCCGGAAGATTCTGCAACGCCTGAATGACGGAGAGCAAGTATCTGTCAAGGAGATCGACAACGAACTCCAGCCGTTCATGCCTCAGGCTGCAAATACGGGAAGCTAACAGGGCACCGGCCTGCCTTTATCCTTCCTCTGTTTTCGATGGGAAAAAAAAGATTCTGGCGAGATGAAGTCATCGGAGAGGTTCTCGCTCGCGACGTGTACGATGCGGAGCGGGAGGAACGAACGCTGATTGAAGCCTATCCTGGGGAGGCGCGTCCTTACTGCCGGCTGGGGGTGCTTCTTCAATTTCAGGGCCGAAAGGATGAGGCAATCGGTTATTTCCAGAAGAGTGTTGAGCTGGACGCGGCGGCTGCCGAACCTCATATTCACCTCGGGCGCATCGATGCCATGGAGGAAAACTACGAGTCGGCATGGAAGCATGCGCGACAGGCGGAAAAGCTGGGGGACTCCTCTTTGCGGGAACAGTTGGAGCGGTATCCGAAGCTCACCTAGACCGCTGGAATTGTGCGAAACGGGAACCTCAGGGCTTCAAAAGTGGCGCATCGTCTGCTATTATTAAGAAGGTAAGATCAATTTCTGCAGGATTGCCGAATGCCGACTCTCGTAAAAAGCGAACCGAAATCCAAAGGGCTTACGAATCGCCGTAAGAAAAAACCCCGCGAGATAGCTGTTATCAACGAGTGTTGCACGGGCTGCTCGGGCTCACCGGACTGCGTTGCCTACTGCACGGTCGAGGACTGCATGTTATGGGTGCAGGATGAGGATCACCCGACGATGGGCGTGATTCAGGTCGATCCCCAGACCTGCATCGGGTGCAAGTTGTGCACGAGCAAAGGGCCGGACGGGACATTCCTGGACGGCTGCCCCTGGGACGCCATCGATATGGCCCCCATTGCCGAGGTAGAGGCATCCTACGGCCCAATGGACTATTAAAGCCTGGTGGGACACTCAAACCGGGTGAAAAAGTAGTTCTCCTGCCTTCTGCGTTTTCTCTGCTACTGCTTCTGGGACCCTCGCTCAAGTATGGCCCGGCGGGTGCGGTTCGCCTGGTCGCGGATTTCCGGGGTCATTCCCGGCGCTCCCTTGGCGAAAGGCTCGACCAGCGGAAGGTCTTCGGATTCACCCACCAGGTAGAGTGCCCGCAACGCTTCCCGGACATGGTCATGGCTGGCAGAGAGAAGCGCCAGCCGGTCTCCGTTTTCGACCTGTGCCCCTTCTTCGGCCAGTTTTGATTCGAAAGTACCGGGCACGGGTGATCGGACTTCCATCTCTTCATCGACACCGGTTTCGATGCGCGCCACCAGTGTACCCTGATCGATCGCATTATCTACCTGGAGGCGAAATCGCAGGGTCCCGGTCCCCGGCGACCGAAGAATGAAGGGGCTCAGCATTCGGCGCAGTTCCCGACGGGCATTGGTGTCGCTGTAGCGGACGAGCGAC